>CAWWCX010000167.1:0-8391 GCA_963935445.1 uncultured Roseibacillus sp. | reverse complement strand
ACACTGCATATCGTCGGCAGCGTCAGATGTGTATAAGAGACAGTCTCGGCCCCGGCGCATCCCGATCCAAGGATCCACAGCAACAGAAGTGCAAGCGCTCTCATCGCCCCTACTACAGCAATCCTTCCTTCTCTCCCACAACTACAATCTCTTACTCCCTCTGAATACTGAAGAGTGCATACTGAATACCGAATCCCGGCCCTTGACCAAATCCCACCACTTTGGACACTCCTTTCAATATTTCACCACCATGTCCGAGATTACGAATAAGACTGACATTGAACTGGGAGTCGTGGCCACCCACTCCGGCTGGGTCGGCGGCATCGTTCCCAATGACGACGGAAATGTTCCCCGGACCAGCGAGGGCGAACTGGTTGTCCTTGCCGAAATGAAGAAGCTGCAATCCCTGAGCCAGGTCACCCTGGACGGCGTTCAGATTCCCGTCATTCCCGGCACCCGGAGTGAAGACTTCAACGAGATCTGTAACGGCATGAAGGATCTCGGGCTCAAGCTCTACTTCGTTCTCATGGTCGGCGGCGCCGACCCCATGAACCCCGACGACGAATCAGCGGTTGCGGACCAGCTGCTCTTCGGCCTGGAGGCAGCCAAGAATCACGGGGTGACTATTGTTTCTTCGACCTCCATTGAAGAGTGGATGAGCGGAGCCCCGCGCAAGGATGGGACCGACTTCGAAGCAGCCGTGGAGCAGAACGCCAGACTCCACCACCGCTGCTACACCGAGGCCGCCCTCGCCGATTCCTGCGTAGACTCCTGGCATGTGGAATTCCTCCGCCCCGGGGAATTCGCCACCTTCACCGACATCGGACGCCTCTGGAAGTTCCTCCAGGCTGCCAACAGCCTCGTCGGCGGGGACAGCAAGTTCTTCAAGTCCCTCACCGATGCTGCCCACTGTGGAGACTCCGCGCTCACCATTCCTGAGAACGAGGATCTTATCGCTCAGATGGGGGCCACCGGGGAACTCGGATGCTTCCATGCCTCCGCCCCGACTACCCGGGGCTGCCTGTCCACCGACGATGGCTGGATCGGGGCCCTCCTGACCGCCGTGGCCAAAACCGGAACTCTGGAGCATGTGTTCGTCGAACTTTTCCGCCACGATGATGATGCCCTGCAGGCTCTCCGTGATCTCGATCCCGGCCACGGCATCGATACCACCGACGGACGAGACTACAACGCGTGCACTGCCGACGGCCTCGCCGATGTCGCACACCGCCTCAACAACCTGAAGGCACGCGGAATCCTCTGAGACACCGTGCCCGTCATCCGGGCTTCCGCTTCTCTCCCGTCACCCGGACAGAACCAGCGCACCCGGGACAATTCGAAGCTACTTCCTGCCGATACAGAACAGGTGCTCCGAACCCCGGAGAATCCACTGGCCGCGGGTAATGACCGGGGAGGCGTGCATCTCCTCCCCTAGCTCGTTCCTCGCGACTTCGACATATTGCTCCCCGGGCCTGATCACCGTCATGACCCCGCTTTCCGAGACGAAGCAGGCATGCCCCTGCACCGTGACCGCCGAGGCGCCGTGCTCCCTGCCGATCCGCTGGTTCCACGCCAGCCTTCCGGTCCCTGCCTCCAGACAACTGGCCCGGCCGCTGTCGGAGACGACCAGGAAATACTTCCCGATGCTGACCGGGCTGGGCACATAGGAAGGATCCTTCCGGGTCCGCCACCTGACATGCGACTTGGTGACATTCCCCGATCCCCGCGGATCGATCGCCAGCATGTGGCGTTGCGGAAACCCGCAGGTCATGAACAGGAGGTCCCCGTTATAGACCAGGGAGGCCACGAACTGTTCGGTGGGACCGTCGATGACCCAGTGGCGCTTCCCTGTGTCGGGATCGTAGCTTGCAACCGTCTTGTCGCCTGAGAGGACCATCTGGTTGCGCCCCTCGATGGTCCAGATTACCGGTGTGCAGTAGCTCCGGGTCCGGTTCTCCCGCATCGTCTTCCAGACCTCCCTGCCCGTCTTCTTCTCAAGCGCCACGATATAGGACTCGCCATCGTGATCCCCATTGATGATCACCTTGTCCTTCCAGAGGATCGGGCTCGAACAATAGCCATGTATGCTGGAAAACACACCGGGATACTTCTCCCACTTCTTCTTCCCTTCAAAATCATATGCCGCCACGTACATTCTGTCACCATCCAGGAAACTGACAAAGATGTGTTCGCCGTCCGTGACCGGGGTGGACGAGGCCAGGCTGTTACGCCGGTGAACACGCTCCCGGGAGGAAGTCAGCACCGTCGCCACCCACTTCCTCTTCCCGCTGCTCCGGTCCAGGCAGATCAGTTCCCTCCGGTTCTCCACCGCGGTGACGACAAAGACGTGGTCCTCCCAGACAACGGGGGAAGCATGCCCCTTCCCGGGCAGGGGTATCTTCCAGACCGTATTGCTCTCCACATCCCAATCGAGGGGCACAACCTTGTCCGGGCTCGATCCATCACCACGGGGCCCCCGCCACGACGGCCAGGTTTCTTCCCCCCCGGCAGGGGCGATCGCACTGAGACATCCGGCAAGGCAAACAAGAAAGGCGGGAGCTGTCCTCATGACAATATTCTACCCTCCCTCCCATGGCCCTTATCAAGCATTCCTGTCCCCGGGGCGGAGAAAGAGTCCACCCGGGAGAAACTCTTCACCCAATCAGGCCTTTCAGGGCCCTCCCGGCATCCTCCACCCATTCATTCCCGGGCAGGGCATACGGACGAAAGGTCTCCAGGGATCCCTCGTGCTCGTTATAAAAGAGCGCACGATGCAGCCCGAGATTGCTTGCCGCCGGACTATCCACCAGTGCGGCAGAATCATTTTGACTCATTTGGAAAATGACCCGCATCTCGAATTCACTGAGCGATTTCCGGCTCAGGAAGCGGTTGACGTTGTTGTAGGTGTCGACCGTGGCAACCACGTGCAGTCCATGACTCGTCCCTTCGGTTACGATTTCGTTGAGCTGCGCACCCGGACTCGGTCCCGCGTCGTCGCTGTCGAAGGAGAAATCAAAATCATCCTCATGCTTGAGCTTCTTGAATTTCTGGAGGTTGTGAACGAGCAGGAAGACCGGCGAGGCTGTCGCAGCGACCTCTTCATCTGACGACCTTCGTTTCATTTCCTCTCCGAGCTCCCCCATCACCCGCGACAAGTCACTGTTCTTGACGAGCTCCAGCTCGTGGGGCACCGCTTCCACAACCCTCTTGAGAAAGGCTTCCTCAGTCGATCCCGGTGTCGTCCCGTCACAGACAACAAACCTGATCCCGTCCTTCGGGGACTGGGCCGCGAGAGAAACCAGCGAAACCGCCAGCATGGCAAGAGCAGCCTCCTCCCGCTGCCCGATCACGATCAGGTTGCTTCCACTCTGCCGGTGAAAGACCGCTTCGGTCGGCCCCTTGATCGAATTGGGCGCCCCCAGCCAGCAACGCCGGGACGTGACCGGTTCGACAGCGTCACGCCGCAGCAGCTCTCGTAGCAGACTGTTCTCGCGCACGTCGGCAGGAGCGTTGCCCTCGAACACGATCGGCTCCGCACACCGATACCCCTTTCCGGCTGCAATCTCGTTCACCTTCTTGAGATAGGCATCCCGCTCATCGTCCGGCAACCATACCACCTGGAAGGGGCTATTCGCCTCCAAGGCACCCGCACTATCGTTGTAAATTCCCTCCCCCGGCCGTGTCAGCATGCGCGGCGCGGGATTGGAATCGTCCATGATGAGATAGGCATCCGCTTCATTGCACTGCAGGGCCACCCGGATCACCATCTGGCCCATCGTCGTACGCGCCATGCTGTATGCCCCTCCGAGGGTCTGGGAACCGAGGAGGACGTGGATTCCGAAGGCCCTGCCCTGACGCACGATGCGGTCCAGAAGAACCGAGGCATCCTGTGCGATGCGATCATCCTCCACAAAGAGCTCCTGGAATTCGTCGATGATGAGAAGAGAACGTGGCACGGCCTCTCTTCCTCCCGCTCGCTTGTACCCGGCCACATCCTGCACCCCGAGCTTGCGGAACATGTCTCCGCGCCGCTTCAACTCTTCATCCACCCGCTTGAGTACGCTCAAGCCGAACTCCCGGTCGCTCTCAATCGCCACTACCCGCGCGTGGGGCAGCCGGGAGGTCGCGTAACACTTGAATTCCACGCCCTTCTTGAAGTCCACCAGATAGAACTCCACCTCATCGGGACTGCACCAGAGTGCCAGGTTCGCGATGATGACATGGAAGAGGGTCGATTTTCCAGAACCAGTCTTTCCCGCAAAAAGAGCATGCTGACGCGTGCCTTTTCCGATTGCGAGATACTGGAGCTTGGTCGCCCCCGTCCGTCCAATGGGCACCTTCAGTTCGTCCGCTGTTTCACTGCCCCAGAATTCATCCTCCCCGGGGATGACATGTCCGAAGGGAACTTCCACCCGGTTCGCATCGATACTGCTGGCTCCAATCTTCTGGATGAATTCAATCGCGATCCCGGGATCAGGGGCAGGGTCAAAGTCCAGGGGCATGGCCTCCTGATCACACTTGTCCGCCAGAAAACGGTCTCCCTCACGGCGGATACGGATGCTGTTCTCACGAAGGACCTCCGGCATGAACTCGGCAGGCCCCCCCGTCTGCTGGTGATCCCAGTGCACGAGGGGGTAGATCCCACAGCGCGGTCCGCTCATTGCGATGCTCTGGAGGCGCTTGACCGCAGTTTCGCTGAAGCTTGCGGGAAAGTCTGCAATGACCAGGAAATGATATTTCTCGGCGATGTTGCCAGCCTGCTCGTTGTAGTCCGTGATGGTCTCGTACTCGTTGCGGAGATACATCTGGATTACTTTCTCGATGTGCTCGTTGAGCTCCCCGAGCTTCTCCTCGATCTGTCCCCGCCGGGTCCAGATCCGGCCATTGATCACACTGTCTTCAAAATCGGCGAGGTGCATGATTCCCGCGAAGTTTTCTCCGAGGCCCACCGGGTCGATGATCGTGAAGCTGAGCTTGCCGGGCGGGGTAGTGGCCAGAAGCCGGAGCATGATGTTATTGAGCACACCAACCACTTCCTCCCGCCCGGAGCCGTCCGTTTCGAAGAGAAGCGACCCGTCATGGGGCAGCTGAAGTGCCATCGGAACCTCGATCGCTCGCGCATCCGCAAGGCTGAGCCCGGCTTCCTCCGCCAGGGAATCGCCCGCCACTGAAACCCGTCCAAAGCGCACGGCATCATGCAACTTGGCAGATGGCTGCCAGCTCTCGAGGTAGCTCCGTTTCCAGCCCGGAGAGAGGGGTGCAAGAAACTCATCCATAGCCCCAACCTCCTTGTAAATTGCCTGCACAACGGCGGTCCACTCCGTCTCCATTTCTGCCATTCCCGTCCCGAACCTTCCTTCCACTTCTTCCACCCGGGAAGCATGTTCGGCCTCCAGGGCCGCAATGCGATCCGCGGCACCCTTCCTGAGTTCCGCCAGTCGCGTCTCGTGAAGCGAGTTGAAGGGGCCGAGGATGCGGTCCCGCATCGCCTCGTTCCTGCCCTTCGCCCGCTGGTATTTCTCCTCAATGCTGCGCCCCCCTTCCTCCCGCATCGTTCGGGCGGCCTCATCAGCGTGCAGCCAGCGGTTATCCGCGGCTGCGTCGGCTGCGGCCAGCTCCTTCTGCTCCTCCTCGAACCGCTCCGAGATGCGGGCTTCGCAGGCAGCCCGCGCTCTTCGCGTCCTCTCGATTTGTTCCGCCACCAAGCGAGCCGCTGGCTCTGCCCCTCCACCAGTCGCAAACTGCAGGATGACGATGAGGACAACCGTCCCTCCCGCTACTCCTCCCGCCACGCTCCAAGCAGCGTCCCCTTCCACCCAGAAGCTGGAAAAGTAGAGCGCGCTTCCCAGCCCCAGCCCCAGCAGCAGCCACCAGGGGAAAAAACTCAAAAGCCGCGCCAGCCCGTTCTGCTTGAAGAGCTCCAGCCTGTTCTCGACTTCCGCCAGACCTTCTCTCACCCGGTCCAGAAAATCACGGGTGCCTCCCGAGGTCTCGGCCTCTCCCACTTCCAGGGATGACCCGTGACCCGGCTTGAGTTTCTTCTGAAGGCGAACATAGCCCCGCATTGCTCCACTGCACTTCCGCTGCAGAAGCCGGAGCTTCTCCCCCTCCTCGGCGAGCTCGGCATGCAGCCCCTGGTAGGTCTCCGTCAGGCGCTCCAGTGAACGCTGCCGGTTGGCCTTGTCGGTCACCGCCTGCACCTGCAACTCGGAGGCCGTCCTGCCTTTCAACTCCTCCGCCCGCTTGGAAAGAAGCCGCTTACTGGAAGGAAGCGCCCGCTCAATCCACTCCGCCCGCCTCGTATGACGCACCTCTGCGTGCTCCTTTTCCCGCACCGATTTCTCCTCCGCAGCTGCAATGGACTCCTGCAACAACTTCTCTTCCTTCTCCCTTCCCTGGTCGAGTGCCCGCTTGGCCGCAAAACTGTTTGTGCGCCGCTCCTTGGCAAGGGCTGCCTCTCGCTCGGAAAACTCCTCCACAGCGCGCGTCAGGCCACTGGCGAGCTCCAATCCTCTGCTTACTCCAACTCTAGTCCTCACAATCGCGGCGAGCTTTGGTTATGATTTTGTCCAGTTCCTCGATCACCCGGATGGCTGCAGACACATCGTCGGGCAGCATCTCAATATAGTCCTTTTCGAATTCTCGCTGCCTGCTGTCCCGCCAGTAGGTTTTCACCTGATCCCAGCTCTGCAGGAATGTCTTCGTCGACTTGGTGAGCTTCACCGCACTGGCTCTCGCACTCATGGCGTTCCCCCTTCCTCCCCGGCAGTCGCTTCCCCGCTTCCAGAATCGCCGGAGCCGCCACGGCTTTCTCCCTCCGGGGCAATGCGAGTGTAGTCATCCAACGTCCGCTCGGCCTGGGCCACCTCTGCCGCAGCCTTTGGCAGATCGTGCGCCGCAAAGTGCTGCATTCCATCCAGCTTCTTGAGAAGCGGCTCCACCAGGGTATCGTAATTCCGGATCCACTTCTGCAGCACCTTGGCCCGTTCCTCGCTCTCCCGAACCTTGCGCCGCAGGCGGGTAACTGCCATCTGCCGGGCCGCACTGTGACTGGTCATCGCACTGAGACGGGAGGTGAACAATTCGGCCTCGGCCTGTTCCAACTGCTTGCGCAATCTCTTGAGCTGGCCTCCCCAGTAGGATCTCTGGTCCACCTGCAGCCAGGTCCGCATCCGGCGAACCTCATCACGAACCTCGTCCAGCGCGTTGCCAACCGAGCTCATGTAGATGACCAGGCTCGACCGGAAGGCAGTGAGCGCGTCAACCGAAGTGACCTTGGCCTGGCGATCCATTCGGAACCGTTATCGTTGATCGAGATACTCCTCGATCCGTTGTGCCTTGCGCAGGAGGAAGGGCGTATGCCTCTCGGAGACCTCGATGAATTTCTTGAGCGCTTTCATTGTCCCGACAAACTCTTCCGCGAATTTCTGGTTCTCCTGGTCCTTCCATGTGTCTCCCAACGCAGTGAACCGCGACTGCAGTGAGGAGGCTTTTACCTGAAGCTCATCGTTAAATCGTTTCAGTTCCTTCGCGAACCGCCGGACTTCGTCCGGATCCATTATTGCCTGGGCCATAGCTGATGCGGGGTGGGTGCGTGAATTGTGAGAGCGGGCACCTGTACCGGCAAGGATAGATCTCCCGGAATCCCGGGACCCTTCCCCCCGCAATCCACGTGCCGGGAGGGGCACGCCCCCGCCCGATGCTCTCCAACCCGGATCAGACCGGGCCATTCCGCTTCCGATGACCGCTATGGGGTAGACCCGCACAATTTCATGAGCGCATCCAGCCGGCCAGAGGACCGGCTCATGGCGAGTCCTCAACTCCCCCGGCCACTGAGGAAGGCCAGGAGATCTGCCATCTCCTGCAGGCTCAGGCCCGCTTCCAACCCGGTGGGCATGAGGGAGCGGTTCAAGTTCACCAGCTTCACGATATCCCCTCTCGCAATCTTGCGGGAGGACCCGTCCGCAAACCAGAGCGTGAGCTGCCCGGCACGCTCATCGGCAATCACTCCTCCCAGACGGGAGCCATCCCGGAGAGTGATCTCCCAGAGCAGATACTGTGGTGCCACTTCCCGGTCCGGCACGAGGAGGTTTTCCAGCAACATCGGCGCTCCCTTGTTGCGCAAGGTCGCCAAGTCCGGCCCCGCGCCACTCTCCCCGCTCTTGTGGCACACCAAGCAACGCTGGGCAAAGAGGGTCTCACCCGCCTTGCCGTCACCCTGCATCTTGAGAGCAGGCCGGTAATGCTCAGTTGCCTGCTGACGGGTCAGTTCTCTCTCTTTCCCAAACACCGCCTCCGCCCTCCGCCGCAAGGTCTTCTCGCCACCCCGACGTAAATCCCGCTTCTGCGCGAAGCCCACTTCACTGGCGGCCAGTCTCTCGTCCTCGATCG
>CAWWCX010000166.1:0-8400 GCA_963935445.1 uncultured Roseibacillus sp. | reverse complement strand
ATCGTCGGCAGCGTCAGATGTGTATAAGAGACAGAGGATAGCGCATCGAGGGGGAGTCCCTTGTTTGCTAATCCAGAGAGGATCCGTGGGGATTGGTATGCCCTCGGCAGAAGCCGGCAGGTTAAGTCGGGTGCGGTGTCACCTTTCTTCATCGGGAGTAAGAAACTAGTGCTTTGGCGCGATGGTGCTGGCCGTCTCATTGCCCAGGAGCCTGCCTGTCCTCACACGGGGGCCGATCTTTCCCAGGGGCAGGTGGTGGATAATAGTCTTCGGTGCGCCTTTCATCACTGGCGTTTCGATGGAGGTGGGCGTTGCATTGATGCCCCAACTTGCGATCTTCCACCCAACCGGCGGCTCAGGTGCTACCCCACCGAAGAGAGGTGGGGGCTCATGTGGGTTTTTCTGGGCAGGACCTTTCGTCCCCTCCCGGATGGGCATGAATCATTGTCCAAGGTGATTCTAACTCCGGCACAGAATTTGCGAGCCCATCCACATGTGGTCATCGGGAATGGATTTGATGTCAGTCACCTGGGCCCTGTTCACCGGATGGAGCTCTTAGGAGAGGTGAGTTGTGAGCAGACTCATGAGCATGGCCTGAGCCTTCAATACAAGGCACAATTTACCCAGAGGCACAAGCGAGTGCTGACAGGCTCAATCAGGGAAGGCCTTTCGGTTACCTTCATGTCGGATGGAGGTAGTTTCGCCCTGCTCACCGTGACGAAGCCCTTCCTGTTCCAGACCGTGTTCACAGCGCGCCCCAGCACCAGTGGAGGAACCGCCACGCAACTGGCGTTCCTCCTGCCCCCTGGCCGGCCTGACCGGTGGATCCGTGCCATGCTTGCCCTGAGGTTTCTTCTGACTGATGACAGGAAGATTCTGGATGCGATAGATTTCCACCCGGGCTGGGTTCCGAGTGATGCCGTGCTCAGAAATTTTTTCAGAGTGGTGAATACCGAATAAGAGGGGAAGCACCTCCCTTTGAAACCGATATCGAGTGAATCAATGTCTTAGCAAAATATTTCGATTTAGACTGATGTGCTGATGCTGGGATCATGCGCAGTAATCCTAATCAATTGTAACGGGGGGTGCAGTGCCCGGATAGACCTTCGCCCCATGACCCCCGGAAATGAAATCACCCCGCTCCCGCTCAACCAGAAAAAGACCCCGTCATCATGGACACCATAAAAGGCTATTGGTATATCGCCGCCTCTGGATCCGAGCTTAAGAATAAGCCGATCAAGCGGAAGGTTGAGGGCGAGTCGATAGTTCTCTGGCGGGACCGGACCGGGAAGCCCCAGACCCTCCGGGATCGGTGTGCGCACCGCGGAATGGCGCTCTCAGCCGGGAAGGTGGTCAATGGCTGTATTCAATGCCCCTACCATGGGTATACCTATGACGGAGAGGGAACCCTCAAGGACATTCCGTCACTCTGCAGTGGAGAGAGCCTTCCCAAGTTGAAATCAATGAAGTCCCTTGCGGTTTGTGAGCAGCAGGAGCAGCTCTGGGTCTGGATCGGGGAGGGGGAGCCGACACGGGAGCCATTCCATTTCCCTCATTATGGAGAACAGGGGTGGACCACCTTTTTCATGCAGACCAGGTTTCATGCGCCGGTCGATATGTGCCTCGAAAACTTTCTCGATGTTCCTCATACGATTTTCGTTCATCCGGGCCTCTTCCGGAATGAAGACCAGGATACGGTGCAGACGCGGGTGACCCGTTCCGGCGAATCGGTTGTTGTCACCTTTCTTGATGAAAAACCGATGGAAGGGATCGGTCCCCGCCTAGTCTTCCCCAGGGGAGTGAAACAGAAGCATACGGACCGGTTCATTCTCCCTTCCATTTCCCGGGTCGATTATGAGTATGGAAGCGATCACAAATTCCTGATCGTCTCGCAATGTACCCAGCGGGAAGAGTTCGTTGTCGATGTCACAACCGCAATCATCTGGAAGCTTCCTCTGCCCGCTCTCATTACCAGGCCCTTTCTGAAGTGGTATTGCCGTAAAGTGATCCAGCAGGATGTGGATATCCTGGAAATCCAAGGGGCCCAGATGAAGGAATTCGGGCGGAGCTTCACCCATACCAAGGTTGATCTTCTTGGACGCCACATCAATGCCCTGCGGCGGAATGCCGCGAAGGGTTCCGCGGAACTGGAGGAAATATCCCAGAGTGTCTCGATAAGGATCTGACGATGAACAGGAAACTCAATGGCGCGATTCTTCCCCGTTCCAAGGTTACCAGGGAGGATAAGAATACTCTCTTCGATTTGTGGGAGAGCTATTACCAGAACGTGGACCGGGCGATGTTTGAAGAAGATCTCGCGGAGAAGGACTGGATCCTGACCCTTTTGGACGAGGAGGGGACGATTCGTGGATTTACTACGATGAAATTTTATGAATTGGAGATTCGGGGGAAGACCATTCGTACGATTTTCAACGGGAGCACCATCATCGCCCGGGACTACTGGGGAGACCAGGAACTTGTTCATACATGGTGCCGTTTCATGGGGGAGCTGAAACGGGAAGAGCCAGGCATTCCACTCTACTGGTACCTTATCGTGAGCGGATTCCGCACCTACATGTTCCTGCCGCTCTTTTTCAGGGAGTTCTATCCAAACCATGCGGCCGAAACCCCCGGGTTCGAACAGGAAATCATGGATACCCTTGGAGAAATGAAATTTCCCAAGGAATACCGGGAGGGGATTGTTCGTGTCGAGGATCCGCGTGAATGCCTCGATCCGGACCTCGCTGTTCCGAGCGAACATAAATTACGCAATCCGCACATTCGCTTCTTTGTCGAGAGGAACAAAGAGTATCTGCGGGGAGATGAAATGGTCTGCCTCACCGAGTTCACGATCGAAAATACCAAGCGGACCGCCAATCAGATCGCGGAGGAGATTCTCGGATCCCTTAATTCCCGGTGCTCCATGACAAGGGAGGTGGCAGCATCGCAATGAAGCCGTTCCTGGGTAATGCATTGTGGATGCTCTCGAGCATGTCCGCGTCTCGGCGGTTCAGACGAGCTCGCCGGAGTCCGCGGCGGACCCAGGAAGAGATTCTCGCTACCTTCCTCAGGAACAACGCGGGGTCAGACTACGGGCGGAAGTATGACTACGCCTCGATTACTTCGGTCGAGGAATTCCAGAAGCGCGTTCCGGTAGTCACCTATGAAGAACTTGAACCGTGGATCTGCCGGATTATCGAGGGAGAACAAGGCGTCCTGACCTCCGAGCCGGTTTTGATGCTCGAAAAAACGAGCGGTTCCTCGGGGCCTGCCAAGTATATTCCCTACACCGCGTCTCTTCGAAGCGAGTTCCAGAATGCGGTTGGAGCCTGGATGTATGACCTCTACAGAAACCACAAGGGGCTTTATGGGGGGAGACAATACTGGTCAATCAGCCCGGCCATGCAGGACAGGGAGGTCACCCCGGGGGGACTTCCGGTTGGATTCGAAGAGGACGTGGAATATCTCAGTCCCTTTGCCCAGAAGGTAGTCAGGTCAGTGATGGCGGTTCCCTCCTCGGTTGCAAGAGCGACCGACATGGAGGCCTGCCGGAAGAGCACGATGAAGGCGCTCGTGCAATGCCGTGATCTCCGCGTTCTCTCCGTCTGGAACCCGAGTTTCCTTACGACGCTCATGGAGCATCTCCCTTCCGGAGAACAGCCCGCGGACCTCTGGCCGAAATTATCCATGATCAGTTGCTGGACAGATGGTGCCGCTTCCCGTTTTCTGCCCGATCTGGAGAACCTTTTCCCGGGGGTTCCTGTTCAGGGGAAGGGACTTCTCGCAACAGAAGGGGTCGTTTCTGTTCCCCTTGCCGATTCCTGTGCTCCCGCCCCGGCAATTACCTCCCACTTCCTCGAATTCATCGAGGACAGCGGGAGAGCCCGGCTGGTCGATGAACTCGAGGAAGGGCAAAAGTATACCGTGGTTCAGACCACTGGTGGGGGCTTTGCCCGCTACAGCCTCGATGACCAGGTCGAGGCCGTTGCTCCTGGTGCGATCCGCTTCGTGGGACGGAAAGGCCAGGTCAGTGATCTTTGCGGAGAAAAGCTGAGTGAAGCCTTCGTGGCGGCTGCCATCCAGGAAATGGGGTTGCCTGGATTTGTGATGCTCGCGCCGCAATGGGACAAGCCTCCCCGATATAACCTTTTTGTTGAAACAGATCACCCCGAGGAAATCGCGGCCAAGGTAGAAGGCCATCTCCGTAAATCATTCCACTACAATTACTGTCGGGATCTTGGCCAACTCGGGCCAGTGCGGGGAATCCGTGTGACCGAAGGAGACCGGCGTTATCTCGCGGGGTGTGAAGCGCTCGGTCAAAAGGCCGGTGACGTCAAGCCCGCGCATCTACGGCTGGAACTGGGATGGCTTGAGAGACTGGAGGGGAGCCATGCATAATAGCGCCACGGCGTGCCGCGTCCGGTTTGAAGCGGCAAAGGAGAGCGATGATGAGGAACTACGTGCGCTCCTTCACAAAACCCCGATGGGCGGATCGATCTCCGTGGCGTTTCTGCGCGAACCGGGATATTTCTCCGCCACCCGGATCCAGGGGGCCTTTACCCAGGTTTTCATCGCCAAGGTGGGAGAAGAGATTGTTGGGGCGGCGACCCGGGCGGTACGCCCCATCTTTCTCAACGGTAAGATGATCGATGGGGGTTACCTGAGTGACCTGAGAATTCTTCCTGACTACCGGAGGGGCATGACTCTCGCTAGGGGGTATCGCTATCTTCGGGAACTTCATCGTGATGGCCGAACCCCGATTTATACCACCGTAATCGTGGAAGATAACGAGACCGCACTCAGGACGGTGGGAGCGAATCGTGCGGATATGCCCACCTACACGGATCAGGGGCGGATTCTCACCCCGATGATCTCCCTGAAGAAGAGACTTCCGGAGATTTCCGCTGAAATTCGTCCCGCCACCTGCGAAGATCTTCCGGCAATCGTCGCGAAGCTGAATGAACCGAAGATGCAGTTTCAGCCTGCCCATGCCGAGGGAGATCTCCTTGATGGCCGGTTTCAGAATCTCCGGGCCAGCGACTTTCGACTGCTCTTCAGGGAAGGGAAACTGGCTGGGGTCATGGCCGCCTGGGATCAGAGACCGTTTCGTCAGACGGTGGTCAAGAACTACTCCGGGGTAGTCGGGACCTTGCGGCCCCTGGTCAATCTCTTCCGGAAACCAGCACTCCCTGCAACGGATGAGCCGCTGCGTTTCTTTTATATCGCCTTCTCCGCGACTGATACGGTCGAGGACTATCGTGCTCTTCTCCGTTTCATCTACAACGAATCAATAGACAGCACTCATACCCATATGATTGCGGGGCTTCATGAGCGGGATCCTCGTTCGGTCGCCTTGCGCGACTATCCTCAAACTCATTTTGCGGGACGGCTCTTTTCGGTCACCTTTGATGGACCGGTCGAGATTGATGACCGCATCCCCTACGTAGAAGCTGCCCTGCTATGACCCTTCGTTCGATACGTCTCTGGCTTGGAGGGCTGCTTCTGGTCGCTCTTGCAATTACAACGGGGTTCTATTTCCGTCAGAATGCGGGCTTACAGGTTGGAGGAGCAATCTCTCTTCCCAAGATAGCCTGGCTTGCCTATGCGCTCGTGGCCTGGTTTCTCCTGCCTTTCTTCCTGTGGCGAGACCAACGAATTGATAAACCGATTCGGAAGCTATTCGGGCTCTTCTGGTTCTTCATGATGGCACGGGGCCTTGCTGAAGTGGTCCTCATCTATGCCTTTGGCCACTGGCACCCATGGTATGGAATTGCCCATGACCTCGCCGCCTTTCTTCTGGTTGCCAGGTTACGACGAGGTGTGCGCCCCTCCAATGTTGTTTCCCAGAGGGCTCTCCGCTTCACGGGAACCCTTCTTCTGGGGCTCATCGCGGAGACCTGTTTCGCCGGAATGTTTCTTCAGACCGGAGTGCATGAGTCGGCCACCTACTTCGCCTCCAGTTCTCCACAGTGGAATTTTGTCAACACCACCACGATCCTTGTCCTTGCCTTTGTCCTGCCTGACTTCCTGACGACTCTCCTGGGACTCTGGTTTCCGGGAAGCTCCCGGGAGACCCCGAAACTGTTGAGTCGGAGCCGGTCGGTCGCTGCCATCGGGCTCAGTATCATCACCATCGCGGCCCTGGGGTTATGGTCCTTCATGATGGACCTCGAAAAGCGAGGGGCTCATTTCCAAGAGACAGGCTCCCAGATCATCGACTCCCTCAAGCAGTTTGCGAAGGATTTTCGCAGGAACGATACCGGGAGGATGAATGATTTTATTCTCGGGGGACAGGCTGGTTGGGTCCTCGCAAAGCAGGATCACGACCACGAGATCGAAGTGCTCAGGTGGACCCCAAGCGAGACCGGTCCGGAACTGAATGACTTCTTTCTCGAGATGAGAAAGAATCGCCCGACCCTCCTGGAGGTGGTCTTCAAGCTGCATTTGCTTGATGAGATCGTTTCTGAACAGGAGGCGCGGGCGACCTTCCGGTTCGAGATCACCACCGCCACTCAAACTGACTATGGCTTGATCCAATCGCTCTTTCAGCGAGGCGACGATGATCGTTGGAGGATTGCCTCGGCCAAATTGGTCAACGGATGGACGGTGAGCGGCCCTGCGAACCACTTTATCGATGAAGCCCGGGAGCGGGGAATCGAATTTGTTCTCGAGGTCGATCCGCGGTTCGAGGGAGACCGTTCCTGCGCAGGCCATGACTGTCCGGGTCCGCACAAACTCGCTTTTGAGACGATGCGTCATGCGTATGCCGGTGCAGCCACCGCCGACTTTGATAATGATGGATACGATGACGTCTTCCTTTGCAATGGCAGGCAACCCGTTCTTTACCTGAACAGGGGAGATGGGACTTTTGAAGACCAGACCGAAGCTGCAGGTCTGGCGCATCTGTGGCATATCAATGTAGCCTGCTTCTCGGACATCGACAACGATGGCGACCAGGATCTCTTTGCCGGCGCCTTCTTTGGCCCCAACCACCTCCTGCGGAACAATGGAGATGGAACCTTTGAGGACATCACCACAACGTCAGGAATCAAAAACCACGACTATGTCACCTCTCTTTCGTTCTTCGACTATGATACGGATGGAGATCTCGACCTGTATCTTGGACGCTTTGTGAATGCCGAGACATCCTTCCCGGATTCCTTCCTTTATACCCGGAATGGCGAGCCAAACGTTCTTTACCGTAACAACGGGGATAACACCTTCACCAATGTTACCGCGGAATCTGGCCTGGGAGATATCGGGCTCACCCTCGCGATGGGGGCGGCTGATTACGACGAGGATGGGGACCAGGATATTTATGTTGCCAACGACTTCGGTCGGAATGCCCTCTACCAGAATCAGGGAGATGGCACCTTTCGTGATGTAGGGAAAGAGGCCGGCGCTCTCGGGATTGGCGGCAGTATGAGTACGAGCTGGGGCGATTACGATAATGACGGTCGACTCGACCTTTACGTTGGGGCGGTGCGATCAAACCAGCGCTGGTTCGTCCAGCCAATTACCGCCAGGAGAGTCGTCTGGAAATTCATCCGGGAAGGAAAGATCGGCAACGATAACCCGATTCTCACTGATTTGCAGAACTATATGGGGGACGACTGGACCAACATCGGAAATATTGCGATGGCTGGAAACGCCCTCTTCAGGCAGAACGAGGATCATACCTTCACCAATGTATCGAAGGATGCGGAGACCCGCCCCGCCGGGTGGTACTGGAGTTCCGGTTTCCTAGATATTGATAACGATGGAGATCTCGATATCTATGCGACAGATGGATGGATCACGGGGAAAGATTCCCACGACTTGTGAGCGGCATTCAACTCCGGTGCGGTCGCGTCGGACAAGCCCTTCGCAAAAGGATATCTTTACAGCGATGCATTCATCGGAGACCGGTCGTTCAACGGAAACGAACGAAATCGCCTTCTGGTCAACCTTGGCAATGGTAAGTTTGTCGAAGGGGCAACCGCGTATGGTGTTGATAGCCTGGGCGACGGACGTGGGATGGCCAAGGCCGACTTCGACCGGGACGGCGATGTGGACCTGATCATCACCAACTATAAAGCCAGGGCCCACTACTATGTGAACAAGGTCGCGAAGGGTCACTGGCTGCAGGTCCGCATGCGTGGACGGAAAAATAACCGGGATGGAGTCGGAGCGATCATTCGCATCCGCTCAGGAGAGAACCGGCAGTTGAGGATCATCTCTGCCGGAGATGGATATGCGTCCCAGTTCTCCCGGGTTGCCCACTTCGGGATTGGAGAGAACAAACAAATCGACGAACTTGAGGTCCGCTGGCCCAATGGAGTGAAGCAACTTTTCAAAGGAATTCCCGCTGACCAGATGATCGAAATCGACGAAGATAGCAGTGAAGTTCTCGTGGTGAAA
>CAWWCX010000165.1:0-8432 GCA_963935445.1 uncultured Roseibacillus sp. | reverse complement strand
CTAGTACGGTCTCGTGGGCTCGGAGATGTGTATAAGAGACAGGCCCACAGCCGGGCCCCCCGCCGGCTGTCGCTTCCGGCCGCGAGCCTCGGCGAACGAATTTCACCTGGGCCGGTGTGGAGGGTGGTTCCTGGACGGATCGCGAGAATTGGACGGACGGGAAGGTGCCCAGTGCCAAGGAAGCGGAGTGGTTGCAGTATAACTTCGAGAAACCCCGCCGGGTTTCAGGGGTGCAGGTCTACTGGTTTGCCAATGGGTCCGATCGCAAGCTGCCTGAACGATGGCGCGTGCTCCACCGCACCGGCAAGGGCTGGGAGCCGGTCGAGGTTTCGGGTGGATATGGGCTCAAGATTGACCAGTTCAACGAGGTGAAGTTCAAGCCCGTCACAACCAGACACCTGCGACTGGAGGTCGACCTGCAACCCGGAGTATCGGCCGGGGTCCACGAATGGAGGTTGCTCCCTTAGAGAGTTCCCATTGGCCATGCCACTCCCCCCCCTACAATGTCGGGCGGGACAGGGCGTCTCGGACCTGTGAGTAAAAGTTTTCAGTCCGGGGGAAGCCCTTGACCTGTTTCGGCCTGCTTTCCGTCCTGTGTCTTTTTCCGCTTTTGCGCGAGAAGCCAGTCGTAGAATTCCGGGTTCTCGTAGGTGCGTGTCCACGAGTCGTGGCCAACTCCGCGATAGACCGTCAGTTTGATGGTTGCGCCGCCAGCCCTCAGGAGGTCGATGGTCTGCTTCTGCTCGGACAGTCGAACGACGCGGTCGCGGTCGCCGTGGAAGGCCCATACCGGGAGATCGGCGAAAGCTCTCTGGAGGGCGTTCTTGTCCGGGAAGCGGTTTCCATGTCCGCAGATAGGCGCGGCTGCTGCGAAATATCCGGGGTGCCGCCCCACCAGGTGGTAGGTCCCGAAGCCTCCCATGCTCAGGCCGGTCACATAGATCCGGTCGGGATCCACGCGTCCCAGGCGTTTCTTCTCAAACTCCATGATGTTTTTCACCTTGTCGATGGGGCCCTCGGGGTTCCACCAGAACGACTTGGACTTGCCGTCGCCCTTGCGCCCGTCGTCCGGGCACTGCGGAGCGATCATGATGAATGGAAACTGCTTTCCACGCTTGATCATTTTCGGTGGTCCGTGGACGAGAATACGCTCGAGATTGCTTCCGCGTTCGCCCATCCCGTGGAGAAAAATCACCACCGGCCATCTGGTGGAGTCTGCCTTCGAGGCGTAATCTTTTGGCAGATAGATCCAGTAGGGAATCAGGTCATTCTTTCCGGGAGTGACCTTGACCATTCGGCCCGCTTCCGGCTCTGCGGGGGCGGCCAAGGGAAGAGAGAGTAGAATTCCGAGCAGGAAGGAAAAGCGTGGAAGGATCTGCATGCTGGTGGCGACAGTTTGCGGTGGAGGGGAGATCGTCAAGGCCGCGATTGGCCAGAGCAGGACCTGTCATGCGAGACAACGAGAACAGACACACGCGTGCGCTGCTTCATTCGCCTGGCTTCAGCAAGGTTGAGTCACCCCAGGAGCTGGCCGATTGAGGGAACAGAGCTGCGCCCGGGTTCTATCCGAAGATCGGGAGGACTTCCCCGTCGCACATGGGGAGAGGGCGGTCGTCGATGTCGTGAATGCGGTAGCCGGGGGCAATCCCGAGGGAGTGAAAAATGCTCGCGTGCAGGTCGGCCGGGGTTGCCGCCTTGCTGTCGGGGAAGGCCCCGCTCGCATCGGAGGTGCCGTAGAGAAGGCCCTCGCTCACTCCCGCCCCGGCAAGAGCCACGGTGTAGACCTTGGGGTAGTGATCGCGTCCGCCCGAGCCATTCACCTTGGGCGTACGCCCGAATTCGGTGAGGAGCACGACGAGGGTGTCGTCGATACGTCCGCTCTCGTGGAGATCGTCGAGCAATGCGGACAAGCCCTGGTCCAAGGGAGGGAGCATCTGGTTCTTGAGGCGGTTAAACCCGTTGGCGTGGGTATCAAAGTGCGCCCCTGCGCTACCGTTCAGGTCACCGGCGGCGGCGTAAACCGTGACGAGAGGCACGCCTGCTCCGGTCAGGCGACGGGCGGTGAGGAGGCTCTGTCCGAAGATGTGGGGGCCGTAGCGCTTGTGCTGTCGTTCAGGTTCGTCATCGATCTTGAACGCCTTGCGGGTCTCGGCGTCCAGCAGCATGTCAAAGACGCGCTCCTGATAGTGCTCGAGCGGCTCGGTGGGAAGAGTTCCCCCGGTGAGATCGGTCAGCAGGTTGCGGCGGGCCGCGAGGCGCTTCTCATCCACACCCTCGATAAGATCGAAGTTGAGATGCCCGGAGACCGGAGACTTGCCGTCGTAGGGAGTGCCTTGGTCGGGTTTGAGGATAACGGGATCGTATTTCATCCCGAGGAAGCCGGCGTGCTGTCCATTGGCCCAGCCGCCGTCATAGATCGGATAGGGAAGCGCGACATTGCCGGGAAGCTTGCTGTCGGGGTTGTGCCTGGCATGGGCGACCATGGATCCGAGAGAGGGCCAGTCCCGGCGGGTGCGCGGCCAGTTCTTGTCGGGCTTCTGGGGAGCGTGCCCGGTCAGGTTCCAATAGGCAGCCGATCGGTGCGAAGGTGCATCGTGGTGCATGCTGCGGATAATAGTCATGCGGTGGACCTGCCGGGCCAGGCTGGGGAGGTGCTCGCAGACGTGGTAGCCGGGGATGTTGGTGGGCAGGGAGCCAAAGGCGCTTTTGATATCGCTGCCCGCCTCGGGCTTGAGGTCGAACGTGTCGAGATGACTCAGTCCTCCCCAGGCGAAGACCACGATACAGCTGCGCGCCTTGCCGAATCCGGTCGAAGTTGTCGCCCCACGCCCCGGCGAACGCTCCGAGAGGGCGAGGTAGGAGGGCAAGCCCAGGCCGAGGGCTCCGGCGCGGAGAAGGTCACGACGACTGGGGAGTGTTCTGGCAGGACGCCGGCGGCTTGGTCGATGATTCATGGTTCGTCATGCAGGGCCCGTCCGGTCACGGTCCTCATCCGCGGAGTATTCCATAATCGGGCCCCCGAGATAAGCGGGAATTTTGGAGGGAAGGGGAGACGGCCGGGGGGCTGCGGAGGGCTTCCCTTTGAGAGCAGGCGGTTGCACGGCCTGTGCCCGACGACTCTCCGCCTCTCCCATGAAGAGAGGACCCGCTTTTCAGTGGCGGGGAGGGTTGTGTTCACTCCTTGAAGTTTCCGGAGACGGCAAGAGGCACAGATTGGTAAACTCCGCCTAGCTGGTTTCCGACCGGCCTTTCCGCTCGTCAGGTGGCAGCGGGCAGAGCAGTTTGTGGCCATGAACCCCAGCCGTCAGATGCATAACGCCCTCCTGCTCGCTGGAGCCCTCTGCTACCAGTTCCTCCCGGCGGGAGCGGCCAAGCCGTCGCCATTTCATGAGACATGGGAGGAGGAGGTGCCTGTCATGGGGCAACTTGCGGTCGCGATGGATGGAACGGTTCTCATCTTCAAGGAGGAGCGGGTGCGGAAAAGAGTCGAGGTGAAGCGCAGTGAGGACGGGGGCAGTAGCTGGAGCGAACCGGTGGTTGTGGGTGAGCGGGTCAGGATTGATGCGGACATGTCCGATGATGGCCGGTATCGGGGCGAGCATGTTGGCTGGAGCGAACTGGGGAATGTGTGCGTGGACGAAACCACCGGGGACATCATGGTCTTCCCGATGGGATTGACGGCGACGCAGACGCTCTATCGCAGCCGGGACCATGGGAAGACGTGGAGCACGGAGAAGACGCGGATCGCTGCTGATGAGAACGGATGGCTGGCTACGACCTACTGCTGTGACCCGGGGATCACGCTTCGCCACGGGAAGAACAGGGGGCGACTGGTAATGCCCTCGCAGGTGTTTGTCGGCTCCGTCAACGCGGACGGGAGCAGGACCTATCTGAACAAGGGCCAGGGGCGCAAATACTTCGCCAGACGTTACAGCAATGCGCTCTACAGCGATGATGGAGGCAGGACGTGGACGGCGAGTGAGCGGTTCCCGATGCTGGGAGGATCGGAGCCCGGGCTGCTCGAGCGAAAGGATGGCAGTATCTATTACAACGCACGTACGCATGTCCGGACCGGGAACAAGCTGGTGGGCAGTAGTTTCGATGGCGGAGAGACCTGGGTGGAGGGTCGCGAGGATGATGAGCTTTTCGATGGTCCGCCTGACGAGTATGGCTGTAAGGGCGCATTGGCGTGTCTGCGTGATGAGAGAGGAGATGTCTTTCTCTTCAGTTCGCCGGGCCGCAGGGACAAGCGGGACGATATCACGGTCCGGGTCAGCCTTGACGGTGGAAAGAGCTGGCCGGTGAGCCGGGTGGTCAAGAAGGGGCCGGGGAATTATACTTGGATGGCGGTGGGGCGGAAGGGAACGCCCAGTGAAGGATTCATTTATCTTCTTTCCAACAAGGATTGGATGGCACGGTTCAATCTCAGCTGGCTCCAGCAGGAGCCTGAAGCCCCGGGGAGCGAGTGATTCCCGCTCATGCGATTCAATCGAGGATGACCTTCCCCCCGACGCCGGTGAGGCGAAAGTCGCGGCCCCGGAAGCGGTAGGTGAGCAGGAGGTGGTCGAGGCCGAACTGGTGAAGCATGGTGGCGTGGAGATCGTTGACGTGCACGGGTTTTTCCTCGATGCCCCACCCAATTAATTTCGTCAGTCCTGCCTCCGTTCCTGTCGCCGCCCGCGAGGAGCATGATAAAGGCGCTGGGGTGGTGATCACGACCGGTGCTGTGCTTGTTTCCTCTCCGGTTTTCGGCGAGTGGCGTGCGCCCGACCTCGCTACCCCAGACAACCATCGTGGAGTCCAGCATGCCGCGCTGCTTGAGGTCCTTGATGAGAGCGGCGATCGGTTGGTCGACTGCTGCCTTTCAGCGAAAGCAGGCCTTGTCACCGGGATCGCGGAGCATCTTCAGGTGGCGAGTTTGCTTGCGCTGGGGGCGCGATTCAGGCAGCAAGGAGGGAGCAATGAAAACTTCGACCAGACGTGGATTCCTCAAGACCGGGACAGGCGCGGGCCTGCTCATCTGCAGCAGCCGTACGGCCTTCGGGTTCAAGGCAAATGAGAAACTGAACATCGCTGGTATCGGTGTGGGCGGACAGGGAGTTGGCAACATCAGGAGCGTGGCGGGGGAGAATATCGTAGCCCTCTGCGAGGTGGATACGAAGCGGGGCCAACCCACCCTCAAGAACTTCCCGAAGGTGAAGCTCTACCAGGACTACCGCAGGATGCTGTCGGAGATGGACAAACAGATCGACGCAGTGGTCGTGAGTACGCCGGATCACACACACGCGGTGTCGGCGGTCATGGCCATGAACCAGGGAAAGCATGTCTACTGTGAGAAGCCACTCACGCGAACTGTGTACGAGGCGCGCGTCATGCGCCTGACCGCGCAGAAGAACAAGGTGGTGACCCAGATGGGAAATCAGGGCTCTGCCTCCGAGGGTGTGCGCCGTGCGACCGAGTGGGGCGAGGCCGGGACGATCGGGCCGGTGAAGGAGGCCTATCTCTGGGTGGGAGACGGGAGCGGAGAGATGAAACTCCCCGCCGATACACCTCCGGCCCCCAAGGAACTCAATTATGATCTCTGGCTTGGGCCCGTACCGGAGCGTCCTTACCACCCGAGCTACCTGCCCTTTACCTGGCGGCCCTGGCGGCACTTTGGCAGCGGAGGACTGGGCGACATGGGGTGCCACACGGGAAACTTCCTCTTCCGGTGCCTGGACCTGCGCAAGCTCTGGGAAGCCGATCCTGCCAGTGCCAAGGAAGCCCGCCTGATCAAGATCGAAGGGGAGGCCACCGGAGTGCACGCGGAGGGGTATCCCAGCGCGTGCCGCGTTCACTTCCACATTCCCGCCCGCGGGTCGATGCCCCCGGTCAAGCTCACGGTTTCAAGCGGGCAATCCATGCGGCCTCCGGCCGAACTCCTGCACGGTCAGCAGCCGGGAGGCTTTGGCTCGCTGCTGATCGGGACCAAGGCGAGTATTTACTCGTCGAATCCCTGGAACACGAGCTCCGCCCTGATCGGAAAGAAGGGCGATATCAAGGAGCCCGAGAAGACCATTGCCCGGGGGGTGAATCACCACCGCGAATGGGTTGATGCCTGCAAGGGCAAGGGCAAGACCTTCTCGCCTTTCGATATTGGTGGTCCCCTCACTGAGCTCGTTCAGCTTGCCAATGTCGGGGGAATAGTCGGTGAGCCCTTCACCTACGATCCTGCTACCGGCAAGGTTGCGGATAACGCAAAGGCGAGCGCGCTTCTCCACCGCGAGTACCGGAAGGGCTGGAAGCTCTAGTCGAAGCGCGGGCTGTCGACCTGATGAATCGGGCAGGAAAGGGGCCCCTCGCCCCGTGGCGGGCTTGGAAAAGCGGCTATTCCCGTTCGTGCCTGTGGGGTTTCCTCGTTCTTGGCGCGGTTCTGTTTTCCCGGGAACTGCCCGCCGCCCCTCCGAACATCCTCCTCATTGTCTCGGAAGACAATGGTCCCGAACTGGGTTGCTATGGCGATCCGTACGCCCGGACCCCGAACCTGGATGGACTTGCGGCGGAGGGGATCCGCTTCAATCGTGCCTTTGTGGCTCAAGCGGGCTGCAGCCAGAGCCGGGCCAGCATCCTGACCGGGCTCTACCCGCACCAGCACGGCCAGATCGGACTCGCGACCTGGAATTTCAGTCTCTACCGCAAGGGTATTCCGAATCTGCCCCGTCGCCTGAAGGGCGCTGGCTACCGCACGGGAATCATCGGTAAGTTGCACATCAACCCGGCCTCGGAGTTCCCTTTTGATTTCCAGGAAATCACCGGGGCGAACTTTGCCCGCAAGGACCTGGGAGAGTATGCGAAGCATGCCAGAAGCTTTATCATGGCCGGTGAGGCGCCCTTCTTTCTGAGCGTCAACTTCCCGGAAGCCCACGACCCGTGGTTGCGCCAGGTCGGGGGCCTCCCCGGGAATCCCCAGACCGGGGCGGAAGTGAAGGCAATGCCCTACATGGGCATCGATCCGCCCGCCATGCGTGAAATGGTTGCGGACTACTACAACTGCATCAGCCGGCTGGACTCCCTGGTCGGGGACCTTCTCGTTGCGTTACGGCAATCCGGAAAGGCGGACAATACCATGGTTATTTACCTTGGTGATCATGGTGCGGACATGCTGCGTGGCAAGCGGACCTGCTATGAGGGAGGACTACGCATTCCACTTCTGCTGCGCTGGCCCGGCAGGATTCATCCACAGACCCGCGAGGAGCTCGTTTCCACCATCGATCTGATGCCGACCCTGCTGGCCGTGGCGGGGGCGGAACCGGTGCCCGGCCTGCCGGGGAGAGACCTGCGCCCGCTTTTTGAGGCCCTTGCCGTGGAGTGGCGCCAGTACCTTTTCGCCGAATACCACATGCACAGTGCGAACAACTATTTTCCACAGCGCGCGGTGCGCAATAACCGCTACAAGCTCATTGAGAGCCTTCTTCCGGGCGAGGCCCATCCCGACTATGGCCCGACGTTCTCCAAGATCGTGAAGGAAGCCGGGCTGAGTTCAAAGGGGCCGCCCCTGGATCCACACGCTGCAGTCGCCGCTGCCGCACCGGAGGTTCGGGCGGTTTACCAGCGGATGAGTCAGCCTCCCCGCTTTGAGCTCTACGACCTGAAGGACGACCCTTACGAGTTTCACAACCTTGCCAGCGCGCCGGAACATGCCGGGACATTGCGTGCTCTGCGGCAGGAACTTGCAGTCTGGCGGAGAAAAACGGGGGATCCGCTTCTGAATGTCGAGAATCTCCGACGCCTCGCAGCCGAGGTCCGCTCCGTGAAGTCCAAGAAAGCGGCCCGGAAGCGCCCGTGGCGCTATCCCGGATACTTTTTTGGCAATACCCCTGCTCCCGCCTCGAGACGGACACAGACCGTCCCGTGAAGCAGGTCCCCGGGCTTCCGGAGCTATTTGGGCAGGTGTTTGTTGCAGAACCTGAGCTGCTGGCTGAGAGCGGCCTGCACATTGCTGACCGCGGTCAGTTCATTGCGGCCGAGGCTGATGGCTTCGCAGGGAATGCCGAGCTCTCTGCACTTCTCTCGGATCTTGACCGCTTCCGCCGGGGCGTGCACGCGATCGCTTTTTGGAGCATCGCTGAAGAGGAAGAGGGGAGCCTCCCCCTTGTCCATGTAGCGGAGGGCGAATTCCCTTGTGCCGATCGGTTGCCAGTGACTGACCACGACCGCAGGGCGTGAGCTGAGCTGAGCAACTTCGTCCTTCGACTTCGGGTCGGCATAGTCGTCGCGATAGCCCAGCGCTTCACTGATCAGGGCGCCCGCCGAACTGCCGCCACAGCAAAGACGCGCAGGGTCGAGGTTCCAATCCCCGGCCTTGGAGCGTATGAACTGTACTGCTCGTGCACAGTGTTCCACGATTTCGAGGTAACTGATCTTCTCCTTTGCATTCAGGAAGGGATAGTTGC
>CAWWCX010000164.1:0-8463 GCA_963935445.1 uncultured Roseibacillus sp. | reverse complement strand
TCTAGTACGGTCTCGTGGGCTCGGAGATGTGTATAAGAGACAGGCCTCCGTGAGATCCGGATTGGAAACGCGGTCAGCAAGGAGGGTGAAGATTCTGGCGTCGTGTCCCGGGATCCGGCCAAGACAGAAGAGGGCCGCTTCCTGCACGGCCGGTGCTGAAGAAAGGGCCCTTTCGGCTGGCTCGAGATAGGCGCTCCTCAGCTCGGGAGAAGCAATCCGGGCAATCGAACGGAGGGCGTCGGGATCAAGTGGAATGGAAGTAAGAGGGCCGGCCCGGAGTCGTGCCGCAAAGGCGGCCTGCCGGACGGTGGAGTTCTTCGATGTCAAGAGCGGGTCGAGAATTCCAGCCGGGGAGATTCTGGCGGAGTCGAGAACCACCAGCCAATCCTCGAGGGCGAGGCCCTCTTCCCCGTCGAGTTGCTCGATGATTCCCACCAGCACTTCCTCCGTTGTCCTCGAAGAGGCCTCGGCGAGGTGGGTGAGGGCCTTGAGACGAAGCCGGGAAGCGAGGCTGGGCCGCCGGATGAGGGCCTTCAGGACCTGTTCGCCGGGTGGAAGAGCAGCAAGTTTCTCCGCCGGGATCGCCATGGGGTGATTCTCAAGAGCGGGCCCCAGGGCCTTCCGGGCATTATTGACCGCGAATTTGAGGTAGTTGTCCTGGGGGTGTTCGCTCACCTGTTCGAGCACTCCGACCGCGATGGAAGGGTCGGCCCAGGTCGAAGAGACCACGGTTTCCAGGCGGACCTTGGGATGGGCATCGTTCGCCAGGCGGAGGAAATGACCGTGAGCTCCGGGAAGCTCCTCAGACCAGTAACGGAGAAGATGTGCGGCGGCCGCCCGGCTGTGATAATCCCGGTGAGTCGAAACCTGCAGGAAAAGTTCCGGGTTGATCCAGCCCCGCTGTTGATGAAGCCAGAGGGCTTCGGTCAGGTGATGCGCATGGCTGGCATCCGAGGAATCCAGCGAGGCCACCCATGTCCTGAGCGCAGGCCGGAGGACCTCGCCCGGGAGATTCCAGAGGGCCCGTCGAGCCCGGTAACGGCTGCGATCCTCGTAGGCCTTGAGAAGGTCAAGGAGTTCTTCTACCTGCGCGCCTACGATCCTGACCGGTTTGTCCAGAGGGCGGTCTTTCCAGGTGACCCTCCAGATCCGCCCTTTGCTGGAGTCCCTGCGTTCGTCACGAAGGGAATACTGCATGTGCCCGAGAACCGGGTTATACCAGTCGGCAACGTAGAGCGCGCCCTCGGGGCCGAGTTGAAGGTCTACCGGGATGCACGCCTTGTTATGGGCCTCGAAGACCTTGCCGATCCTCTTGTGATTGAAGGTCGTTCCCTCCTCGGTCCAATCATGGAGAAGAACGCCCTGGAAGTTCTTATACTGGTTCGAGAAGACCTTGCCCTGGAACTCATCGGGCCAGTGCCTGCTGGAGATGAACTCCTGTCCACAGTTGCGGTTGTCGCGGTTCCCATACGTCGCGTTGGCAACATTGCCGGACTCGGGCTGCCTGATTAACGAGGCGTTGTTGTGACGGGCGACATAGAGATGCTCTCCCCAGCGGTTGATGGCATAGCCCCACGGATTTCCTCCCGGCGGCAGTCGGGAAACGACTTCCAGGCGGTGGGTTCGCGGGTCGAAGCGGTAGATGGCGTTGTCCGTGGAGCGGCGAGGGCCGTGGATGGTTTCCACCTGGGTGTGATGGAACACACTCTCCTGCATGTAGAGCCCTCCCCCCGGTCCCCAGACAAAATCATGGATGGCGTGGTGGCAGTCCTCGCTCCCAAAGCCATGCAGGAGGATGGTCTCCTCATCGGCCCTGCCATCGCCATCGGTATCCCGGAGAAAAACAAGGTTGGGCTCCTGCGAGAGATAGATGCCGTCCTCTCCAAACTCGAAGCCCAGTGGCAGGTAGAGGTTCCCGGCAAAGACCGTGCGCTTGTCGGCTTTGCCATCCTGGTCAGTATCCTCGAGGATGAGAATCTGGTCGTTGGGCTTCACTCCCGGAAGCGCGTGCGGGTAGGAAGGCATCGTCGCGACCCAGAGACGTCCGGCCGCATCAAAATTAATCGCGACCGGGTTGCGAAGCTCGGGGAATTCCTGCTCGGAGGCAAACAGGCCGACCTCGAAGCCCTCGGCAATCTCGAACCTGGCCCGTTCCCCTTCCGGGGTGAGTGCCGGAGAGGTCCCTCCCCGTTTTCCTGGAAGCGTCGCGGGGATCTCCACGGTGGAGGAGTCATCAATTTCGGCGGGAAGGTCTTCACCGCGGACCGCCCTCCAGATCCGCTGATCCCGGAGGCTGGTCATCTGGAGGAGTTTCTTGCGCTCGAGAGGAAAATTGACCGTGCCGTATGGGTTTTTACGATCCCCGTGAATATAGAAGCTGTTTACGGTACGGTACCAGTCGAAGAAGGTGTCATTCTTCTCCAGCACCTCGGCGCGAATCGCCTCGAGAGGGGCCCCTTCAGGCAGGGGAGCAAAGAGATCGTCCGGGAGGATTGCAGGTGCCAGTTTCACGTAGCCCTCCGCAGTGAGATGAACACCATTGATCGTAGAGGCCTCTCCACCCTCCTGTTGATACACTCTTCGGGAGGCGGCGTAGAGGTCGACACAGGGAATTCCAAGGGCACCCGCAACCCGCTGCATGGCATTGGTGTAGAGCGAAAGCAGGCGATTCCGCACGGGCGTGTCGGGAACGGTCACTCCCTCGCAGGCGAGTGGCGAATAAAGGACGATCCGGGGAGCAGACGTCCCGTTGTATTTCCTGCCCTGCAGCGCCTTGAGAAAATTCGCAAGGTCACCTTCGAACCGGGCAACGCCTTCAGCACCCCCGTAGTCCCAGGTTTCGTTAAAACCATAACAGGCCAGAATGACATCGGCCTTGGCTTCCGAAAGATAATGATGAACATCCCCGAAATCCTTGGGTCGGGGCCGAATGCTGACCGTATCAGCGGACCAGGCAAGATTGCGCACAACCAGGTTGTGCTTCGGGTAGCGCGCATGCAGCCGGCTCTCGATCTCACCGAAATACTGCATTCGCTCCGCGAAGGTATTACCGATCCAGACGACGTGGTCGCCCTGTTTCAGCTCGAGAGACGTGGCTGAGCTCACGCTTGTCGAGAGGAGGGCAAGGAGAACGGTGATGAGACTGGATCGGGAAAGCATCGGGCTGTCGGGACAATTACCAGAACGAATGCCTCTCATTAAATCACGAAGAGTCGGAATTTTGCTTAATGGACACATCCGGACACCCCGCAGCCGCTTCTCTCCACCTGCCAGCTCCAGCTGAGGATTCTGTAGCCGTTCAGGCTTCCTTCACCGCTTCTTTCCAAAGGCCCACAGGTGGTCCCGGGACCGAAGGTAGAGAACCTGGTCAACCACCGCCGGAGTAGCGTAGATCTCCTCCCCGAGGTCATGCTCTTTCAGGATAGTGAGTTCGTCTCCATCCTTTAACACCAGAACCACCCCTCGTTGCGCACAGAGGATGATCTTGTCCCCCCACGCGATCGGACTGGCATAATACTCTCCACTGACACCGCACCGTTTCGGCCCGTAGACCGTCGACCCGGTAGCCGCCTCAAGACAAGTGAGAACCCCTCCGGTCTTGACCAGGTAAAGCCGGCCATTGAGCAGAAGCGGAGATGAGACATAGGGCAACGCCTTGCCCTTCTCGTACACCCAGGCAACTCCCCTGCCCGGAGTAAGCGTGTTCGCCCCACCGGCATCAATCGCGACCAGGATATTCCGGCCGGGAGCGGAGGAGTTTTCCACTCTCGCGTACTCTTCCCTCGACCAGGCCTCATCCCGATTGCTGTCTACGAAATTAAAGACATCAAGGGCCCGGCTCGGGGGGAGCTCCGGCCTCGTTATCCGACCGTTGCCATCCTTGTCGAAGCGCTTGAAAAACCAGTTTGGATCGGAGGCCTCCTCCGGGTCGACTTCGATATCACCCCAGAAGATCTGGTTCCTCTGCTCCTTCGCATCAGCATTCGGAGTAGCCCACGCTGCGAAAAAGAGGCGATCCTTGCCGGCAACCGGTGTCGTGCAGGGAAAAACACAGAGATCATTCACGCTCCAGTGCAGGGACCCGTCCGCAGGATCGTAGGAACGCAGGGAAAGCATTCCGGGAACAACGATTTCAGTCCGTTTCGAATTCTTCCAGACAAAGGGCGTGGCGTAGGTGGTCCGAAAGCCCGGCCGGGGGATCTCCCACCTGATACGCCCATCAACAGCAGAGATTCCAAGGACCGCGGCCTCTTTCCACCCGTCCCTGTTGAGCACCAGCAAGTCCCCGTGGAGAATCGGGGAACTCCCTGTCCCAAAGGTATGCGATCGCACGGCGAGTTTCCGTTCCCAGACCAGTTCACCGCTGTCGGCCTCTCTCGCAATAATTCCGTATCCCCCAAAATAAAAATAGACCCGCTCTCCATCCGTGCATGGGGTCGGAGCCGCCGGATTGGCCGCCCGGTGACCGTAGCGCCCGTTCGGCGTGCCCGGGAGGCGGTGCTGCCAGAGTATTCCACCATCAGAGCGCCGGTAGGCCGTCATGACCAAGGTCTTTCCCCCATCCTCTGCCGAGGAGAGAAACAAGGCCCCACCTGCAATGGCAGGCGAGGAATGCCCCGAACCGGATGGGACCTTCCAAAGCAGGGAGTCCTTTCCCAGACTGGCAAGCAAGCCATCGTCAGCACCCGGTATGATCCCCAGCCCTCCGGGGCCTCGGAATCCGCGCCAATCTTTGGCCTCTTCAGCGGGGGCAAGGCTGGGAAGGGCGATCGCGAGAATACAGAGAAGAACTGGCTTAGCTTTCAAGGGCGATATGGGGATGGCTATAGGTTGAGGGTCCAATCCTTAGCTTCCCGCATTTCGACCGTCAATGCCCACCGGGTCTGCTACAGTCCTCACATCATCGCTCCGTCCGGGAAAGCGCCCCGCTTGCTCCCTTGGAATGGGAAATGGTATGGCTTACCTGTGAAGAGACCTGCCCTGCATTTTTCCATGCTCCTGGTCGGGGGCTGTGGTAAGAAGTCGTCACTCGGAGAATCGAAAGCGATAGTGCACGCGTAGATCCCCCTGCAGATTCTGCGAACCTGCACCCCGCCAAGCCACCTGGTGAAACACCCCGCGAGAGCACGAACTCACTGATTGATGCCGACATCGCGCGACCCGTCAAAGAGACTCCGGAAACCTGCTCACTCGAAGAGAGGCAAGAAGATGACCGAGGCAATCCACAAGGGGGGCAAACAGGTGTCAGCATCCTGCTGGAACATCAGAGGCGAAGAGGCTGGGATGATGGAGCCCCCCCGGAAACAACCTCACTCCATCACCCCGACAGGCAATCCACTGAGCCGCCAACCCCTGCAGAATAAACTGACGATCAAAACCGGAATCGCGAGACTGGTTGCATTCCTCGCCATCCTGATCCTCTGCTCCTGCAAGGAAGCACCCAGAACCCCCCTGTCCCAATCAGGAGCAGTAGCCGAGGTGCTCGCCTCCTTAACGGACCCGGCCCACCCCGAACCAGTCCGCGGTAAGGGCAGGGCGATCCAGAGGCTCCGCCAAATCTGCTACTGGCTGGAGATGGAAGGCCGTGAGGGGAAGGACGAGAAGAAGCTGATTGAATCCGCCCAGCGTCTCAACGGGTCCTACGGGAGTGAGCGGGCACGGATGCTTGTCGAGTCCCTGGCGCGGAACCGCTCCATCCTCGAGCATCTGGGCTGCCTGGACGAGGCCGGGATGGGCAAGCTGAGGACCGGCAATGCCCCGACGATCACGAAGGGACCGTATGCAGGAGAGCTCGCTACCGGAGATCACATCATTCCCCGGTCCGTTTCCCCTGCCCTCGACAACGTCCTCCTGAACCTGGAGTTCATGCCGGAAACCCTGAACCACCGAAAGGGCGCGCAGGTCGGCGAGGCCCAGGTCGCGCTGGCGCGGCAATTCCACGCTGCTGGAATCATCGATTTGGGCGAGCTCGAGGCAATCACGGCTGCGGAGGAGCCATGAGCTCCCTCTGCGGATTCTCAATAGCACTTCGCTCGTCCTCTGGAAAAGCCGGCCACCCTGGAGCAGATTCCCGTCCCGCTCTTCCCCGACGAAGCCCGGGCCATCGGGGCAGTCTCCCGGAAATACTCATTATTGAAAATACCTCGACCCATTTTGCGGTTGGGGACTTACTCACCGTTAACCCCTGCAAATCCTTGTCCTTCCCACCGACCTCCCCCTTCCATTCCCTGGTTGCATGTGCCCTGTGGCTGGCCCTCCTGACTGGCGTTCAGGCCGATGGCCGCCCGGGGGACGATGCCTATAAAAAACTGAGAAATGCTGACGGGCTTGCCCGGAAGGGGCGGGCGCAAGAAGCCTCCAAGACTTATCTCGAGGCCGTCCAGCTCTACAACAAGGCCCTCGAGGCGGACCCGGACAACCGGTCCTTCAGGCAAAATCACCTCTACTGCCTCGACAAATCCGCGCTGGTTCTCATCAAGCAGGCGGACTCCCTGCGGAAAGCGGGAAACTTTTCCGAGGCGACCGTCCTTTATGCCGGGGCGATTGAGAGATACGAGGATGTTCACTCCCTGTTAAAAGAGGAAAAGTTCTCAGGCAACATCGAGTATGCCCGCGTTCACGGCAGAAGCAGCGCCTTCAAGGACGCCCTCGCAAGAAAGGCTCCCGCCCCGGAATTGGAACTGCCGGTGGCAGGAGGTTCAGAGCAGACCCTCAAGCTCAGTGACTATCGTGGGAAATTCGTGCTGCTGGAGTTCTTTGCCTCCTGGTGCAAAAGCTGTGTGGAAAGCGCCCCTCAGATCTCAAAACTGCAGGGGGATATAAGAAAAGACGACCTCGCTGTCATCAGGGTCTGCCTCGACGAGGTGACCGGATTCAAACGCAGGGGGCAAGGCCTTGCCGCATTCCTGCGGGCATTGCCTGCCGACCACCTTGTCGCCCTTGGCACTGATGAAACCTCCGAATACTACGCGGTTGAAAGTGTTCCCACCAGGATTCTGATCGACCGCAAAGGGAACCTCGTGCGGCAAATACCCCATGATGCCGACCTCAGGCACGAAGTCGGATCCATCATTCAGGCCAATATGGAACCTGAGGAAAACGCTGAGCCTGTCAGGACAGGAAGAGACCGGGATGATGTCTCAGACTTCCTCAAGGAAGCTGTCGACGGGAAAACCCTTCGGACAATAAAAGGGCTCCGCTATCAGCCCGGCATCTCAACGCCATACAGTGGATGGGTCAAGGGGACTCACCAGTCGGGAAATGTTGCGGCGCTCATGCAATACAAAGACGGCAAAGCTCATGGCCTCGCCATGAGATGGGACAGGGATGGGAAGAAAATTGCTGAAGGGGCATTCAGAGAAAATAAAATGGATGGCGTCTGGACCGAATGGCACGAGAACGGCCAGAAGAAAGGTGAAAGCCGATACCGGAATGGCAGGATAGACGGGCGCCTGACACTTTGGAGAGCGGACGGAACAAAGATAGCGGAAGGAGCCTTCAGGGACGGCAAAGAGATCTCCAGGACATGGTGGAACAGCCAGGGCTCGGTGGTTGAAACGGAAGAGGAAGCCATGAAGTAAACTCCCCGGGAGCGCTTGCATGAGGCAAGCTGAGAACAGGAAGCGCTCCGCCGATCACGAAGGGGGCGCTTCTCCCCGCCTGCAAAGGGCACCCACGCTCTGCGGCGCGTCCCCGTCCCCGGGCACCGGAGCGGGTCCATTCCGCTGTGGGAAATCCTTGTCAGGGCGGGAACCCCATCCATTGTCTTGGCCCTTGCCATGCATTCGTCGTTCTTCCTCAGCGTCCTCCTGCTCTTTCCTCTGTCCTCTGCAAGCGCGGCTCCCAAGGCGGCCGATGTCCTCGTAACCAAGAAGACCCCGGGCTACCAAGCGGAGCTTGAGATCAACATCGAGGGAGCGAAGGAACTCTTCCTCGAGGTCAATGGCGGCGGGAATGGGACCGGATACGACTGGGCGGACTGGATTGATCCCCGGCTCGTGGCCGCAGATGGGAGTGAACTTCCCCTCACCAAGCTGAAATGGACTGCCGCCGAGCAAAACGGCCGAACGTTCATCAACAAGAATCAGGCAGGTGGCCCCCTGAAAGTGAATGGCAGGGCCGTTACCGGTATTGGAACCCACGCGGAGGGATTGATCACCTATGATTTGCCCGGTGGATTCATCCTCTTCCGCAGTGGAGTGGGATTGGACGACGGTGGCGTCAACCAGCCGAACAGCCGGCCAAGTGTGGAGTTCCAGGTCTACACCGAAGCCAGGCTCAGGGAGCTCAGGCCATTGAATGCGGAGGTTCAGGGCGGATTTCAGGCGGAGGTTCTTTACGAGGCCAGCCTGGCTCGCGAGGGTTCGTGGGTTGCCCTGTGTGTAGATCAACGTGGTCGCCTTATCAATAAAAAAAAAAAGGGCTCGCTCTACCGGATCACGCTGCCTCCGGACGGGGTGAGCG
>CAWWCX010000163.1:0-8467 GCA_963935445.1 uncultured Roseibacillus sp. | reverse complement strand
CCGTGCCGCGCCCACCGCAGCCCACCAGGGCCACCTTGATTTCACTTTTGCCCTCAACCTGGGCGTAAGATGCGACAGGGAGGGAGGCGGCGGCTGCCGCCACTCCGCTGGATTTGAGGAATTTCCTCCGGTCAGATTGAATGGAATCGTCCATGGTATCGTGTTGTTTGTTTGAGAATAGCTCTTTGATCGGAACGAGATGTTGCAAGGGGGCCTGGTCCGGGGCCGATGAGCACGCACTCTCCAGTCCCTCCTTACCAGCCCTACCGTGGGCCATACTGCTCGCGCCTTGAAAGCCTTTTTTGTCCGGATTGACCGCCAATACAGGTGTGGAGGCTCCTCGCAGGCAGCAAGAAGCTGCGGCACAACCCGCTCCGGCCATCCCTCAACGGCCGCGCTCATGGCTTTCCCGGCCGTTGACCGCTGTCCAAGGCTGGCTGAACTCCTGCTTCAGCCCCCTCCCCCAGGCTCCTGCGCGGAGGGGCGAACGCTTCCGCTGTCTTTCAGCGGCCCACCCAACTCGGAAAAGTATCCGGAAGCAACCCCTCTTAATTATAACTAGTTTTAAATAAGATAGTTACGGGGTAGATGACCCGCTCTGGCCAACCCCTGCCCAAGAAATCCAGACCTTCTGCTTTGACCGTCTTCCCACACCGCGTTAGGGAACCTTCCATGATGCGTCTCACCTCCTTGCTCCCCGCTCTCCTCTTGCCCCTGCTCCCTGCCGTCACCGTGGCAGAAGATTTCAAGGTGGCCGGCATGGCCTTCAGCCCTCCCGGGGGATTCGTTTCGGTAAAACCGAGCTCCTTCATGCGCAAGGCCCAGCTGAAGGTGGGTGTCGATGCCGGAGAGGGTGAGGTGGTCTTTTTCTACTTCGGACCGCGAGGAGGAGGCGGAGTTGAAGCGAACGTGAAACGTTGGTTCGGCCAATTCAAGGAGCCCGAGGCGGAGATCAAGGCCAAGACCGAAAAAGGTGCCGCCGGAAAGATTCCCGTCACTTTTGTCTCGGCGGAGGGCACGTTCAAATCCGGACCACCCCGGGGACCGATTGTTGAGAAGCCCGGCTACGCCCTCCTTGGCGCCATCATCGAAGGAAAGGAAGGTGCGATCTTCGCCAAATTCACCGGCCCCAAGGCAACAGTCATGGCCTTCTCGAATGCCTTCAAGGGAATGATCACGAACGCCAAGTAGGCCTCCTCCAGCATCGGGCCTCCTCCCCACCGTGCAGGCGGAACACGGCAAACTCCGTTCCGCCATTCCCTGGCCCCTGCTTCATTGAAGGCCGCCCTCTACACCGAATTCGGGGGAGCGATCGAGATCACTTCCGTCCCGGACCCTGCACCGAGTCCAACCGGGGTCGTCGTTCGCGTCGAAGCTACAGGAGTGTGCCGGAGTGACTGGCACGGATGGCGGGGGCACGATCCGGACATCACACTTCCCCATGTCCCCGGTCACGAGTTTGCAGGAATCATCGAAGCGGTTGGACGAGACGTCCACAAATGGAAGAAGGGCGACCGGGTGACCGCTCCCTTTGTGTGCGGCTGCGGGAAGTGCTCTTTCTGCAGGAGTGGTAACCAGCAGGTCTGCCCAGACCAGTTTCAACCAGGCTTTACGGCCTGGGGAACATTCGCTGAGTATGTCATGCTGGAATATGCTGACGAAAACCTTGTCGGCCTGCCTGACGAACTCGATTTCGTCACTGCCGCGAGCCTTGGTTGCCGTCTGGCGACCTCCTATCGCGCAGTCGTCCAGCAGGCCCGGATCCAGCCGGAGCACTGGATCGCGGTTCACGGCTGTGGTGGAGTAGGCCTCTCTGCGATCATGATCGCGCGTGCTCTGGGTGCCCGGCCCATCGCGGTCGACATCGACCCGGGAAAGCTCGACCTCGCTCTCCAGCTTGGCGCCAGCGATACCGTGAACGCATCCAAAGTGGATGTGACTTCCAGCATCATGGATCTCACCGACGGCGGAGCACACTGCTCCATGGACGCTCTCGGCAGTCCCGTGACAGCCCTCAACTCGATCCGGTGCCTTCGCCCGCGGGGCAGACACATCCAAGTCGGCCTCATGGCCGGAGACTCCGTTGACTCAAAGATTCCCTTTGACCTTGTTGTGGCCAGGGAACTCGAACTCTTCGGCAGTCACGGGATGCCAGCCCATTCCTATCCTGGACTCCTCAGGCTAATCAGCCGCGGACAACTGAATCCCTCCCAATTGACCGGCCGCACCTCCACCCTCGAGGACGCCCTTGCGGCGCTGGTCAATGAGGACGCTTTTCATGAGGCCGGGATTCTCGTGATCAACCGGGTGTAAGCATCAGTCAACTTCTGTCCTCGAGGGCTCACACTCCCCTTGCGAGACGGTGCGTCACCCGTAGCGCCCCAAGCGAAAGAGACGACTCCCCGGGCAGGCCGGACCGGAACTCCCACCACCATCACCTCAGGGCCCACACACTCCCGGAGTTCTTGGGTAGGGAATGACGTCCCGGATGTTCTGCACGCCCGAGACCATCATGAGCATTCGTTCAAATCCCAGCCCGAACCCAGCATGCGGAACGGTCCCGAAACGGCGCAAGTCAAGATACCAGCCATAGCTATCTTCACTCAGCCCATCCTTCTGCATCGCTTCGACCAGGACGTCGTAACGCTCTTCCCTCTGGCTGCCACCCACAATCTCACCAATCCCCGGCACAAGGACATCCATCGCCGCGACCGTCCTTCCATCATTGTTCCGGCGCATGTAGAACGGCTTGATCGCCTCCGGATAGTCAAAGACCGTCACCGGGCACTTGCAATGCTCCTCAGTGAGATAACGCTCATGTTCCGACTGCAGGTTCTCTCCCCAACCAACCGGATAACTGAAACTCCTGCCCGCCTTCTCGAGAATCTCCACAGCCTCGGTGTAGCTCAGTCGCGCAAAAGGCCGTTCCACGATAAACTTAAGGCGTTCCTCAAGCTCCTTGTCCACGAAGTTGGCAAAGAGGCCGAAGTCATCGGCCGGACCATCGAGGATTTCCCGCGTGAGCTCCTTGACGAACTCCTCCGCAAGATCCATGTCACCCTCCAGGTCACAGAAGGCCATCTCGGGCTCGATCATCCAGAACTCCGATGCATGGCGCGTCGTGTGGGAGTTCTCGGCCCTGAACGTCGGGCCAAAGGTGTAGATGTTACTCAAGGCACAGGCGAAAGTCTCCCCCTCCAGTTGGCCGCTTACCGTCAGGTGAGTGGTTTTCCCGAAGAAGTCATCTTCCTCCCTCCCCCCGTTGGGCTGGGTGGTGACATGAAACATCTCACCGGCACCTTCGCAGTCGTTCGCGGTAATAATCGGCGTATGGACCCAGACGAAGTCGCGCTCCTGAAAAAACCGGTGCACTCCATGGGCCAGACGGCTCCGCGTCCGAAAGACCGCGCCGAAAAGATTGGTCCGCGGTCGCAAGTGGGCAATCTCACGCAGGAACTCCGCTCCGTGTCTCTTTTTCTGCAGTGGATAATCTTCCGTCGCGGTCCCCAGCAACTCCAGTGCACTCGCATGCAACTCCCATTTCTGTCCTTTCCCGGGAGATTCCACCAGCTTACCCGTCGCCCGAACAGAGGCCCCGGTGGTCATGTCCTGAATTTCCTCATACCCTCCGATCCCGGCATCAGCGACAACCTGTATCCCTCCAAGGCATGATCCATCATTCAGTTCCAGGAAGGAGAATTCCTTGGAATCCCTCCTCGTCCGCACCCAACCCTGGACCTCGAGGTTTGCAATCGCCTCCTCTGCATTGAGGACCTCCTTTACTGACTTCCGCATGTCCGAATCTCGGTCGGCTTCGCGCACACATCAATAGAGAATCCACCTCCCGCCTGAGACCCGGATCGCTCCCAAGTCCTGAAACCTGCCACTTCATATGCGCAGCCACCCCTGCTCTTCCGAAGCCCTCGGTCAACTGCGTCGTCTCAGGGCGCTCCCGCATCCGGGCCCGGGAGCCCCACAGTGCTACCGGCTAACGCAATCCGCCAGGCTTCGGTCCTGCCGCCTTGGGCTTGTCGAATTCCAGGTAGGTGACTCCCACCACCCGGTTGCCTGCGGGATCAATCGTATCTACCCGCATGCGGCGGAGGGTGTAGGCGTCTCCAACCTTCATGACGTCGGTGACGGCAAAGCGCTTGAGGGAACGTCCGGCCCCATTGTAGCCGACGACCTGCAGGAGGGCCTGGGACTTCTTGTGCACCCAGACCTGCACCTGAGCATAACGTCCCTCATTGGTCGGATTCGCCAACCGGACCACCCAGCAATCCTGCCCCTTGATCTTCTCGCTGCCCGTGACAACCCCATTGGGCCAGTAGAGGAAGCGCATGGCGAGATCCTCATAGGAAAGGTCCGTCCCCCCGACTGCCTGGCTGAGCTTGGACTCCGGGAAACGAACCGTTCTCTCATTCACCAGCTCAAACAGATCATAGTGTTTCTGATTGAGACGCATGTGAAAGCGGACAGCCTTCTTGGTTTCCGGCTCATTGTAACTCAACTGGATATCCTCCCCCCGCAGGTAGAGCCCGACCGGGAACTTGATACCCTCTTTCCGGATATGCCCCACAAGATCCTGATGCTGCAGCGTGGCGACGAAGCGCGCGGTCTTCAGGAGCGCATCCGCTGGCGGCGCCCCTTCCTCTCCCCTGCTTGAGAACGTGTTCATCACCCAGAGCAGCACAAGGAAGAAGAAGGATCGCTTTGTGAACGGGAGGCTCATGCTGGAATTCTAGCAGTTACCTGAGTAAGACGTCAAGAGTGAGGACCTTATTCATTGGAAGCGTTGTGGAAACCAGGTGAACTTATGCGGAAAAGGAACCGAAATTTTGGGAGTATCAAGAGAGTCCCTGTTAATAAGCGGCACCTTGTTCACGATTCGGATTTTTTTTTTCGAATCCATGTCATTGCTGCTTGCGAGGTCCTCGGCACAGGGACTTGGATACCACCAGCGCCCGCGCCTGCAGTTCCACCATGAGCCTCCGTCAACAACTGACTGACATCCTGCCCGACATCCTCCCTTCCAGTCCCAAGGAGGCCACCAAGGGGACCGAATTGATCCGGCTCGTACGCCTGCGCCTCGAGGGCGACTACTCGGACGCCTCACTGCGTTATCACTTTTCGATCATGTCCTGCGACCCGGCGTCGCCCATCGCGAAGGTGGAAAAGGGCCAGGGGTACTATCGACGTGCCGCTCCAGTCCCAGCATTGGCCGGGGCGCAGGACCTGCTTTCAATGACCCAAGGACGCCTCGACGACTTCGCCGGGGACCAGGGCGCGGTGGATCACGCCCTGCAGCGCATCCGGAAATTCCGGGCTGCAGCCACACGTTACTGCGAAGTCAATGGCCAGTTCCCCTACTTATTCCGCGAGGCCCTCGCAAAGGACTCTCCATTCGGAAACCTCTGGAAATTCCCCGACATGGTGGTCGTCGACTGGGAGGCGGGTGAACCGGCGGGCCGGGGGCTCTCGCTGGACCGCGAGACCCTCGGGCTCAAGCGTGGGCTGGGACTCCCCCCATACCGCATCCAGTCGGTCACCCTGCGCCTTGTCCCGAACTACGAACTCTACCGCGAGGAATTCTTCCAGGCCCTGAGCGTAAGCGCCTGGTGTCAGGGTGGAGAACTCTTTTATGCCGGACCGATTGAGGACGAAGCGCTCGCAGACGCCCTCAGGCACCTCAGCAATCGCTTCGGCATCGGCGTAACGACCTTCGGGCTCACAGCCGAAATGCTCGACGAACTGCCCGGACCGGAGCATATCCTCACCGCCCAGCCCCGTGAAACGGAAGCCCTCATGGAGCGCTTCGATGTGCGGCGCATCTCAAGCCCGCAACTCAGGGATCACATTGACTGGGCCGCCCTCGACACCGTCCGCAGCGACAACGAAGAAGTACGCAAGCTTTTCAGCTGGCTCATGGAGTGCGTGGAGACAGAGCAGGCCACGCCTTACGAGACGCGGTAGTTCAGGCATTCAGGCACCCTCCCGGAGCCTCACCGCAAGGGCCTGATCTTCCTCCCCTCCTCGATCTCCTCCTTTACCGCCTTCTCCATTTCCTCTATCCGATCACCGGCCTTCGCGAGCTCGCGGGGAGTCCCTTCGGGCATTTCATCGGTCCCTGACGAGAAAACCTGAATGGACATCACCAGCTCGCTTGCCGCAACTCCGGGACGCTTCTCAAGGATCCCGAGGGCTTCCACCGTGGTCTGCCGAACCGTCGACTCTTCCTTTTTCCCGCGAGGATCCGCCTCCCAGCCCTGCACCGAAACCAACCCGGAGCCGGAAACCATCTGCGTCGCTCAGAGAACCGCGCATTTCAATCCCTGTCCCTGGCGTACTCAACGCGCCACCGCGACCAAAAAAGCCTGTCCTACATCGTCATACCACCATCGATGGCGATCACCTGCCCGGTTATATAGCGGGCTTCCGGACTCGCAAGATAGAGCGCCAGGTTCGCAATCTCCTCGGGCGCGCCCATCTCCTTGAGCGGAATCATCTTGAGGATCTCGTCCTGGATCTTTTCCTCGAGCACGTCCGTCATGTCCGTGCGAACGAAACCAGGGGCGATGGCATTACAGGTCACCTTGCGCGGGGCGAATTCGCGGGCCACCGATTTGGTGAACCCAACCAAGCCCGCCTTGGAAGCTGAGTAATTGGCCTGACCCGCATTCCCTATAAGGCCAATCACCGAACTCACGTTGATGACCCGGGCGTCTTCGGCCTTCAACAACGATCTCTGGAATGCCTTAAGGGCATTAAAGGCGCCCTTCAAGTTGGTATCGAGAACCGAATCCCAGTCTTCCTCACTCATCCGCAAGAGCAACCCATCCCGGGTGATTCCGGCGTTGTTGACCAGGATATTGACGCCCCCGAACTCCCCCACGATCTCTTTGCCACACTGCTGCGTGGCGGTAAAATCGGCGATATCAACCGGATACGCCTTGGCAGAGTTGGGATACTTTTCGTTGATGGCCGCAGCCGACCGCCCACAGCTTTGCTCATTCCGGCTCAAGACCGCGACTTGCGCCCCTTCCGCCGCAAAAGCCTCTGCCACCGCCTGGCCAATACCCCTGCCAGCTCCGGTCACCACCACAATCTTGTCTTTAAAGCGATCCATGAGCGTGATTTGCGATGAAATGAAGCATTGCGAAAGTCTAATTCGCCGGGGCCCCATATTTCCCGGCATGTTATTCCAGAGGCTTCCCAGCTGGCAGGCTTCCACTGGATCATCAGCCGAAACCTGTCCGCAGTGGCACACTTCCGCGCTCAGAAGCGCCTGAGGAAGAACCAGCGCCGCTCCATGATTTGGGAACGGGCGGGGACGCGCCTCACTTCCTGGTCCGGCGAGCCCCTAGTTTCCAAAGGCCCTCAAAAAGCTCACCTCAAGGGCGAGACCTTCCGAGGCATTGGTATTAAAGAGCTCACGCAACTCCTGCAGAGCCTCGATGCGCTGCAGCAAAACCACCAACTCCTGAGATTGCGCAAACCGGGCCGTCTCAGACGCGTATTCGGGAAATTCCAACTGACGCACGCCAGCCTTCTGCCGCAGGGCGTCACCCAGCCATGAGATAAGCCAGTCCACGAGCCGGCTTCGTACTGAAAGATACTCCGCACTTGTCCTCGCCGCATAATACTCCTCCCGTTTATCGAGCCAGTCTCCTTCCGTGGCCTTCTTGTAGGCATCCGACTCTTCCTTGAAGGCCGCCTGATTGGTCGCCTCAATCTCAGCCTTCCGCTCCCCGAGCAGGGCTTCGAAACTCGATTTCAAAAGAAGCGCTCGATGCGCGGAAGGATTTTCGGGGCTGCGGGCAAGGATTCCAGCAAAGGCCACCCGCTCGTCCTCCGAAAGCAGCTCCTGCCGCACCGTCGCCTGCAGGACGACCTCGACACAGCGTGATCTGATGGTCGGGAGCAAAAACTCCGCGTGAGCGGTCAGGAGCATGAGCAGGCAACCCGGGGGAGGCTCCTCAAGCGTTTTCAGAAACGCATTGGCGCCCGCTTCGACCAGCCGGTCGGCATCAACAATGACGCCCACCTTCCACTTCTCTCTGGGAGCGGACAGATGCATACCGCGTTCAAGATCGCGAATCGCCTTGATCGTTATCTGACGCACCTTCGATTCCGGCCGGACAATGCGCACAAACTCGCTTTCCAACTCGTCTAACCCCGGGGTGGAGGCAACCTCTGGCGACTCCCCGAACACGCCCACCCCACCCTCCATCCCCCGCGGATTGACGAGATCGACAATCCTCGCCGCAAGATTCTGCTTCCCACTGCCTGCCGGGCCGGAAATCAGGTAGGCATGGGCCAGGCGGTCACGCTGATAAGCGCGCTCCAACAACTCAAACGCGCGATCCTCCGTCAACCCCATGCCTCAATCCAGCGAATCCCCCCGCCTCCTGCAATATCACTGTCTCTTATACACATCTCCGAGCCCACGAGACCGTACTAGCTCTCG
>CAWWCX010000162.1:0-8475 GCA_963935445.1 uncultured Roseibacillus sp. | reverse complement strand
TGCGCGCGACCTCGACGGTGATGACGAGGCCGACGAGTACATCCGCCTCTACACCGATCTCGGCAATCTCGAACACGGACTGCATGGGCTGAACTTCGGCCCCGACGGCAAACTCTACATGTCCAAGGGCAACTCGAAGGGGATGACCCGGCCACCGGACCGCGTCGCTCCCCGGCCTTTCCGCGAGCTGTGGGGTGTGGCGGCCACCGAGGCACCCGACTTCCCTTCTCCAGTCGTTTTCGCAAAAGGCACCTACCGGAAGAACTTCCACGATCCGGCTGATGACTGGGGACTGTGCGGCGGCATTCTGCGATGCGACCCGGACGGCTCCGGGCTCGAGATCGTCTCCCGGGGCTTCCGCAACCCGTGGGACATCTGCTTCGATGACGAGTTCAACTGGTTGGGCACAGACAATGACCAGACGCAGGGGGACAAGCTCTTTTCTCCCTTCTACGGGGCTCATTTCGGGTGGGGGCACACATGGGCGTATGACTGGAAAGGTGACGACCACTTGCCCACTGCACCCTCCGCGGGCCCTCTCTTCGAGGGGTCCGGCACAGGAGTGGTCTATTGTGGGCTGGAGCACTATCCCGGCAAGTATCGTGACATCTTCCTTGTGAATGACTGGCTCCGAAGAGAGGTCTACATCTACCGGCCGGTCTGGAAAGGCGCACGGATGGTCGCCGACCGCGAACGACTCGAAATCTTTGCACATGCCGGCGGTGGCCGTGCAATGGGCAGGAGCGCCGGGCGCCGCTTCGATCCGGTCGACATCGAGCTCGGACCCGATGGAGCAATCTACATTTCCAGCTGGGGACGCGAGTATGGGCTCGCTGAGAAGAACGGGAAACAGGTCAACGAGGGGCGCATCTACCGCTTCTGGCCCAAGGGCGCCGCGCCGGACCGCCGCGCCCTGCGCGATCCAAAACGGCAAAAACCGATCGGGAAGTGGACTGCCGACGAGCTCTACCAGGACCTCGGAAGCCACCTGCCGGCCTGGCGAACAAATGCTCAGGAGGAGCTGCTCAGACGCGGTCCTGATGCTCCGGAAAAACGCCCTGCCGCCCTTCCGAAGACAACGCGGTTTACCACCTGGCATGTCTGGACCATGGCACGCCAGCTCCTGTCGCCCGGGAGAGATACGGATCTTTTCAGCAACCTCCGTGATTCCGATTCCCCGGGCGCCCGGCAGCTCATGCGCGTCCTCGCGCACCGCGCTCGCCACCGGGGCAGCCAACGCTTGCCTGAGGTCAGCCGGCAAGAACTGAAATCAGCAGACGCGCGACGCCGTCATGAAGCCATCCTTGCCATTCGCCAGGCCGGGGAGACCCGCTGGAACAAGGACATCCTCGACCTGCTGGCTGTCGAACAGGATCGCGTGGTCTACTACTCGGCATGGGGTGCCCTCATGGACCTTGCCACGACCAGCCAGCGCAAGACCCTCCTGAGGGATCCCCGCCCGGCCACCCGTCGCGGAGTGTTCCTCTCCCTCCTCGAGGAAGACAGCCTCAGCGACGCCGAGATTCACGTATTCCTTGCCGACCAGGACCAGTCAATCGCAGCTCTCGCAAGGACCAGGCTGGGAGGAAGGCACACCACCGAGATTCGCGGGCCAGCGCTCAAGTCCAAGCCACGCACCGCTCCAGAGGCTGCCAGCGATCCCAGACCGGTTTCCGTGGTTTCCGCAATCCACAGTAGAAAAGGCATGCGCTACGAGGAAGCCGTCCTGAGACGGGGCGCGCGAGCCTACACGGACCGGCCCTACCGGATTCTGACCCTGCCCGATGAATTCGAGGGCCTCACCTTCATTCGTGCGGCCAACAATGACGCAGATCTCGCCCGGGGACCATTCCTCAAGCTCAACCTGCGCCACGACTCCGAGGTTCTCCTCGCTGACGACACCCGAGGGGACAGGCTCCCCGGATGGGCACGCGGCACCTTCTCCCCGACACAACTCGCTCTCACTACCGATGACTCCACCCACCGCATCTTCCGGGCCGAGTTCCCTGCCGGGGAGGTGACCTTCGGGCCGAACATGGAAAACGTGAACGGGCGGAAAGCGAACTATCTCGTCATCATTCGCCCCAAGCTGCTCGCCCCTCCGGAGCAACCCACCACCGAGAGCGCAGCCCTTGCCCTCATGGAGAAGGGCAACGCCGACCGGGGCCGAACGCTCTACCTGAGCAAGAGCGGAGCGGATTGTGCACGCTGTCATCGCCTGGAAGGCATTGGAAATGTCTTTGCGCCGGACCTGAGCGAGATCGAGACGCGCGCCAAAGCCACCTTCATCGTGCGCTCCATCCTGAGCCCCGGCGCGGACATTACGGAGGGCTTCGCCCTCCAAGTCGTGAGAACGAACAAGGGGGAGTCCCTTGCAGGCATCGTTCTGGAAGAAACGGCGCGCACTATAACCCTTGCACTCATGAACGGCACCGTGCGGGTCGTGGACAGGAAGGAAATCGCCAGCCAAGAGACCGCACCCACCTCGGCCATGCCCCCGATCTTCGGACATATGCTGACGGCCCAGGATGTGGCCGACCTGACCACCTACCTCCTCAGCAGGAAGGACAAGGTCCCTGTTGCACAGCCCCCCAATCCGAGGCCTGCGGAGCAGGCTCCCACTGGAAAGCCCCCGCAGGACCGGGCCTCCCAGCTTTCTGGCAAACAGTGGGGCGAACGCGGGAAGGGGTTCTCCCTGGTTTGCCACGACGCAGGCCTGGAGATAAGCTACGACGGACTGACAATCGGGACCTACTATTATCGCCACCCCGAAACGAGGCGCCCGTTTTTCGCACACCTGAAGACTCCGGGTGGCGCCCAGGTCACCCGCAACTTCCCCCCGGTGAAAGGAGTGGACGCCACCGACCACGCCACCATGCACCCGGGGCTCTCTCTCGGCTTCGCCAACTTCGAGGGGGTCAGCTTCTGGCACAACACCCAAGGAATCGTGGTGCAGGATAAGTTCCTTGCGGAACCAAGCGCCGGGGAAACCGCCGCCTGGTCAGTCGAGAACCGCTGGATTGGCCCGGGCGGCCGCGAAATGTGCCGCGAAACCGCACACTACGCGATCACCCGAAACAACGATGGCTTTCTCCTTACCCTGGATAGCAGGCTCTCCAGCCCCAAGCCATTCTGGCTCGGCGTCCGCGAGGAGATGGGTCTTGCCATGCGCGTAGCCACTCCGCTTACCGTGAACAACAAGGGCAGGATCTTAAACGCGAGCGGCGGAAAAAACGAGAAGGGCACCTGGGGGAAACATGACCAGTGGTGGGACTACTTCGGGCCCCTCTCCGGCAAGAGTGCTGGAATTCAAATCATGAGTGCCCCGGACAATCCCCCGGTCTGGTCCCACAGCCGGGACTATGGCGTGCTGGTGGCCAACCCGCTCCCGGTGGACACGGCCGAGAACCGCGGCAAGAGAGTCACCATCAAGCCCGGGGAGGAGTTTCGCCTCCGCTTCGGAATCCAGATTCACGAACACGACCAACGACACCAGTACGACCCCAAGGCCGCCTACAAACGCTACCTCAAAAAGCTCTAGGAGGCCTCTGCGCCTGCCATGGAGGCCTGCCCGGGACCCTGAACGGGGGAGGGCTCGCCCCGGGTATTCCTGATATGGTCCTGTCTGATCAGTCCGGCGATCCTGCCCTCGTCCTCCGCGACAAGGACCCCCGGGAGTCAGAGCAGGGAAACAGCAAGCAATGGGCGGGAAGAATGCATCTCTGCCTTTTCCTTGTGTGACTGCGATCCGAACCCATGCCGCGAAGGCCCGGGCGGAGCAGAGGCACACCATCCATCGCAAACTCCCGCGGCGAGAACAAACTGCTAGGCCACAATCTCCCCCATCACCTCCCCTGCCACGTCGGTAAGGCGGAAGTCACGGCCGGCATAGCGGTAGGTGAATTTCTCATGATCGAAGCCAAGCAGGTGCAGGATGGTGGCATGCAGGTCGTGTGCCTCAGTCACCTGCTCCACCGCTTCAAAGCCGAACTCGTCGGTGGCTCCATAGACCGTGCCTCCCTTGATCCCGCCTCCGGCCATCCAGACCGTGAACCCGTAGGGGTTATGGTCTCGCCCAAGCCGGGACTTGCCGGCTCCAGTCAGTTCAACGGTCGGCGTACGGCCGAATTCTCCTCCAAAGACCACAAGAGTATCCTCAAGCATTCCCCGCTGCTTGAGGTCGGTGAGAAGCGCTGCCACCGGGCGATCCAGCTCGCCCGCAAGCTTGCGGTGATTCTCCTCGATCTTGTCGTGATTATCCCAGGGTTGCCCCGAACCGTGCCACAGCTGCACATAGCGCACCCCCCGCTCGAGAAGTCGGCGCGCGATGAGAGTCTGCCGGCCATGTACCCCACGCCCGTAGAGATCCCGGAGGTAGGCGGGTTCCCGTCCGAGGTCAAAAGCATCCGTGGCATCCATCTGCATGCGGTAAGCCAGTTCAAAACTCTGGATGCGAGCCCGCAACTGGTCGTCCTCTCCCCCTCGTTTCTCGAGATGCCGACGATTGAGGAGCTGGAGGAAATCCAGTTGTGCGCGCTGCCTTCCCCGGGACTGGCCTGCATTGCGAATGTGCTCAATCAATTGCTCGACCTGCTCATGCTTGCTGTCCACAAACGTTCCCTGGAACGCCCCCGGGAGAAAACCAGCCTGCCAGTTCTGAGCTCCCTTGATCGGGTAGCCGCCAGGCGACATCGCGACGAAGGAGGGCAGGTTGGCGTTCTCCGACCCCAGGCCGTAGGTCGCCCAGGATCCCACGCTCGGTCTGCTCAGGATCGCATCCCCACAATTCATGAGCATGAGCGATGGTTCATGATTAGGCAGTTTGGCCTTCATGGAACGAACAACCGCAATCTCGTCCATGTGCTCCGCCACCCGGGGAAAGAGACTGCTCACCTCGATCCCACTCTGTCCATGATGCTTGAACTCGAATGGTGAGGGGAAGGCCGCCCCGGTCTTACGCTCGGTACGCAGATTGCCCTGGGGCAGCTCCCTGCCTGCATGTTTCTGCAGGGCGGGCTTTGGATCAAAGGTGTCCACGTGCGATGGCCCCCCGTTGAGGAAGAAATGGATCACCCGCTTCGCTGTGCCCGGATAGTGCGGCCCGCTCGCGGACTGCCCTGCAGCAAGAACCTCCGCCAGTCCAAGCGCTCCAAAGCCCAGTCCAGAGCGCCGCAGGAAGTGGCGCCGGCCGAGCAGATCTGGTTTGTCATCAGGCATTTCTAGTCCAGGAACATCGCTTCGTTCGAAATCAGGAGCGCCTGCGCAAGCCGTTCCCAGGGGTCGAGCACCTGGTCACCACTCCGCTCCCCGCCAAAATGTTCTTTCGCATCCCAAGCCTTCGTCCCGCCGACGGTTTCAAGGCGCGGGGCCCATTCGAATCCGTCACACTGGAAATTGTTCTCCGCCCCGCAATCGACAATGAAATCGAGAGTGTCCCCGGCTTCCACCTCGATCCTCTCCAGCCCGGCCCACTCAGTCTTGCCGAAATTGATCTCCCACGTCCCCAGCAATCCCTGCCGGCTGCTGGAAACCCACGCTCGCAGACCGTCGCCGCAATCCTCGATCTTGCTGATTGCGCTCTCCATTCTCAGGATGGCACTCACGGGCGAGGTCCAGCGCCGGATCGCCGCATGCTCGACCTTGTTGCCAACATGGCCTCCGGCGGCAGTAAGCCGCACCCATCCAAGGGCAGGGTCCGGCCACTTTTCTCCCCCACCCCAGGCACGACCACTGAAATGGGGCAGTTCATGAAACTTCCGCACCCTTCCACTCCGGTGATCAAATCGCCCGTAGCCATAACTCCAGGCCGTCACTTCCGGCGGGAGCTCTGGACGCTCCCTCTCCAGGCCCGGGGAAAGAAACGCAAGCGCACCCTCCGCTTCAGCCATGGTCGGCCGACGTCCGTAGACATGCATGAACAGACGCTCGACCCGCGTCCCGTCCGGCTGCTCCCCATCTGTCGTGCTGCGCACCCGCTCGGCGAGGGCCTGCGCCCGTGCAACAGTGAATGGCGCGTTCAGGAGGAAGAGAGCCTGCTGGGGCACATTGGTCCGGTAACGACGCGGAGAGTGCAGTTCAGGATTCGCAAAGTCGAACACGCTTAGCGTCGCGGGAAGGTACTGGCGGTCCACCCGCCCGTAGAGACTCCGGCGGCGAGACGCCTCCGATCCGAGAAGCTCTCCCGGGGGCCCTCCAACCCGGAGATCCAGTTCCCCGGATGCCGCCAGCATCGAATCGCGCATCGATTCGAAATCGAGCCGGCGACGGGGATGAACCGAAAGAAGCCGGTTCCCTGCGTCGACGGAAGGTGGATTGCCGGCCTGCACCCTGGCGAGCGCTGAAGTCGCAATCAGGCGCTGAACATGCTTGAGCGACCAGTTGTGCTCCATGAGCTCTGCCGCGAGGAAGTCCAGTAACTCCGGATGGGAGGGCCTCCCGCTGCGAACCCCGAAATCACTATCGGTCCGCACAAGACCTTCTCCGAAATGGCCACGCCAAAGCCGGTTCACGATTACCCGGGCAGTGAACGGGTTGTCTGCAGCGGTAAGCTCGCGGGCCAGCTCCAGGCGCCCCGAGCCAGCCTCATAGGCAGGACGTTTCCCGCCATGCAGAATAGCCAGCGACCCTCTGGCCACTTCCGCCAGCTGGTTGGGATACCGACCACGGCCAAAGATCCGGACGTTACTCGCGACCGGCCGGTCCACCAGGCAAAGCGCATGCAATGCCTTCTCACGAAGGTTGATCACCTCGCGGTCGAGAGCAGCCTGGGCCTTCTTCAGGGGGCCCTTGTTGGCATCGTCAAAAAGCCACTCAACATCATGAATGTAATCTCGGGGAATATGGATGGGGGAACCTGGCCCCTCCACGGCAGCGCGCAATTCACGCCACGCCTCAGCCTCGTTGTCCTTTTCCCGGTCCACGCTACGCTGGAGCAGCTCCGCATAGCGCCCCGCAACTTCCTGCATCGCGACCGGTGATTTCCCGTGGACCTCAACGCTGAGAGCTTCCGCCACAAGAGGATTGGCCCAGCTCAGATCAGGGCTCTCTCCCCGCCCCAGAGACACCCAGGGACCAAAAACCGGATCCTCCCCGCGGACCTCTTGCGAGAGGAATTCATGCCATCGACGAATCTGGGCGGGAATCAGGTCGTCTCCCTCAATAATCTCGGCAAAGTCAGGCGGAGGCACCTTGGAGATGTCGAGCGCGGCCAACATGTATTCCGCGCTGCGCTCAAGATACCGTTTCTCCATCACGACCGCCCGCTTCTCAAATTCCGCGGCAAGGGTCTCCGTCTTTTTCCTTAACTCCGCATGCTGTCCAGCAACGGCCGGCTCAAGAGCACGCAGCTCCTCCCGCGAGCTCTTGAATACCCCGTACAGTGCGTAGTAGTCGGCAGTAGGAATCGCATCGAACTTGTGGTCGTGGCAGCGGGAACAGGAAACGGTCAGTCCCAGCACCCCGCGCGTCACCACATCAATCCGGTCATCGATGATATCCGGCTCCACGCCCAGAAAGCGCCGTCCCAAGGTAAGGAAGCCCATTGCCGCCAGATCACTGCGGTCACACAACCCTTCCTCCAGCAGGAGATCCGCAGCGATCTGCCTCTGGATGAACTTGTTGTAGGGGAGATCCCGGTTGAAGGACTCGACCACCCAGTCGCGATACACCCAGGCGTGGGGAAAATCGAACTCCTCCCCCGCGTAGGCATACCCCTTGGTATCCGAGTAGCGGGCCACGTCCAGCCAGTGCCGAGCCCAGCGTTCTCCGTAGTGGGGGGAGGACAGCAGGTCCTCTACCAGCCCGGCGGCAAGCGCGGCGTCACTCCCGGGGAATGCGACAAGGCTCTTGAGCCTCTCATAGGTCGGAGGCAGGCCCGTGAGATTGTAGAACAGCCTCCGAATCCAATCACGGCGCCTTGCTGTCGGCGCACTCACCAGTCCAGCCTGTTCCAGTCGCTGCCCAACGAGAAAGAAGATGGGGTCCTCTATCCCGTGCACCGGGATATCCGGCCGAACCACCGGTTGAAGGGACCAATGCTCCCTGCCCGTTGCCACCGAGGAAAGAACGAGGGCTCCCGGGAGGCCGATATGGAGGAGCAGACGCATTTAGATGCAAGCATGCGCGCCTCTCCACCCGGGGCCAGTAAAATCAACCTTGCCGGGAAAACCTGCCCCGGACGGAGGGAGGAGCCCGGCCCAGCCTGCCCGGAACCGGGATATTGACTGGACCACAGGGGTTGCGCGAACCTGTGAGCAGATGAGCAAGCCGCTTCCCGCCCCACCCCGTCGCACCTTCCTTTCCGCCGGTGCGGCTACCGTGGCCCTGGCCTCCACCATGCGCGCTCCCGCAAACCCCGGCCCCGCACGGATCAAGATCGGGCAGATCGGAACCTCGCATCCCCACGCCCTCGGCAAACTCGACACCATCCTCAAGCTGTCTCTTATACACATCTGACGCTGCCGACGATATGCAGTG
>CAWWCX010000161.1:0-8484 GCA_963935445.1 uncultured Roseibacillus sp. | reverse complement strand
ACGGTCTCGTGGGCTCGGAGATGTGTATAAGAGACAGGTGCAGTTCCAAAAGAGTGTACTCGCCGTCCTCCCGACGCTTGAAGACGAGCTGCAGAACGCCCCGCCGGGCGTTCTTGAAGAGGACAAAGGGACGATCGCTCAGTTCCAGTTCCATGATGGCCTCCTCCTTCAGGAGAGTTCGGAGGCGATAGGACTCGCGGTGGATGGCGAGGGGTTCCGGCTCGGGGCCGGGGTCCGTCTGGTCATCTCCGGGGATGTGAGTTTCGAGAAAGTCTGGAGCGTAAATGCTCTCGTCGAGGTGCTTGATGGTGTTCCCGGGGCGCGGGCGATGTCTCTTCAGGAGACGCGTTTTGTATTTTCGCATGCGGCGGGCGATCTTGTCGATCGTTGCGTCCATGCTCTTGTACATGTCCTCGGTCTCGGAGGAGGCGTCAATGGTGATGTGGTTGGCACAGAAGAGAATGATCTCCGCTGTATGCCGCTTGCCCTGCACATCGAGGATGGCCCGTGCCTCGATGATCTTCGGATAGTCGAGGTGGAGGCCTGCGATCTTGCTGGTGGCGTATTGTTTGAGCGAGTCGGTTGCTTGTTCGTGGCGGACGGTGATGGTGATTTTCGGGTCGAGGTTTGCGCTTTGCATCGGATTCTGGATTGGGGCGCAGATGAAGAATTCATCTAGCACCTCCCAAACTAGACCAGGAAAGGCCGTGGTGCAAAGCACGTCTTGCTGGATCCTGAGATTGTGAGGGTCTGCCAAGAGCGCTTTCAGCCGGAACCGGGCATATGCGCAGACGACTCTGCCAATGAGCGCTGGAGGCTGCGGCCGCTTACATTGAGAAATTCTCGCCGAGGTAGTGCCGGCGGGCGACCGGGTCGTTGGCGAGCTGCTCCGATGGTCCCTCGAGGACGACGCGCCCTTCGAGCAGGAGATAGGCGCGGTCCACGATCTCGAGTGTCTCGCGCACGTTGTGGTCGGTGATCAGGAGAGCGAGCCCATATTCGTCGCGAAGCTGCAGAATGATCTCCTGAATGTCACGGACCGCAATGGGGTCCACCCCGCTGAAAGGTTCGTCGAGCATGAGGAGGCTCGGATCGGTGCAGAGGGAGCGCGCAATGGTAAGGCGGCGCTTTTCACCCCCGGAGAGAGTGAGGGCGGAAGAACGCCGCACGCCGTCGATCCCGAAGCGCTCCAGGAGTTCGCCGCAACGTATGCGGCGTTGTTTGCGTGTGAGGTCGCGGCGAGTCTCCAGGACGGCCATGAGATTCTGTTCCACCGTGAGCTTGCGGAAGATGGATTCCTCCTGGGGGAGATAGCCGAGGCCCCTGCGGGCCCGTTTGTGCATGGGGAGGCGGGTCACATTGCGTTCGCCCATCACCACCCTTCCGGCATCGGGAGGGATAAGACCCGCGATCATGTAGAAGGTGGTCGTCTTGCCGGCTCCATTGGGGCCAAGGAGGCCGACGACTTCCCGGGGGCTCACGGTGAGACTCACACTCTCGACCACGGGGCGTCCACTGTAGACCTTGCGTAGCCCCTCGACATCGAGGACCGGGGGAGCGTCGCGGTTTGCCGACACATCAGGCGCGTCCGGGTCCACGGTGGTGGCGGATTGCGGCGGCTTCTGGGCTGGTTGTCCGGTATTGGCGTCCACGGGAAGAGCGTTCTAGCGAGGAGAGTGCCGGTAAGGAGAAGAGGTGGCTGTGGTTTGTATGCGTGGCGCAATCCATGAGGACCGATTCCGGTCCGACAAGCAGGCTGTTACCCGGATGCGGTCCGCGCTGGCAATGTGGCGGCAGCTCACGGTAGAGGAATAAACGGAAGGTGCCATCCTAATTCGCCTCCGCCCGGCGCAGTTTCTCGAAGTTTCCTTCCTTAAGGTCAAAGAATTGTTCCCATGCGCCACGGGCAAGCTCGAAGCTGCCGTTGGGATAGAAGAGGATGTGGAGCCCGTTTTCTCGAGCCTTGAAGAAGCTCTTGCCCTGGCGGATCTCGGGATAGCCCCCACGCAGCGCCAGAATCCCATCGCTGGCGCGATAAGTTGCGGCGGCCGACATGGCAACCACCGGCTTGGCCCCCGGTTGGGGAAGCCGGGTAATCATGACCTCACCGAGAGCAACAATCCTGTCCACGTCGGAGAAAGCCTCAGGGCCTTCAAGGCGTTTTTCCCGGGCATCCTCCCGTTCGGTCAGTGTGATTCGCAGGCTGTCGTTGCAGCGCAGGCGGAAGCGTGGTTCCCGGACGTCGATCTCCCCGAGATAGACAATGTGGCCTTTTTCGGAGTCGAAGGAGAGCCCGCCTTCGCAGGTCATGGTGATAATTCCCACATCCTTGTTGCCCTCTTCCTCCTGATCGCGATGGCCGGAGAGGTCACCGGTAGTGGTCCAGGGACCTTTTTCAGCAAAGAGACTGCCATTCTGGTAGAAGCGGAGATAGAGGTCAGGATGGCCGGCCCGTAACGAATTGTTGCCCTGCTCGATGGAGGGAGAGCCACCTCGCAGGATAAGGTCGGCCGTCTCGACGTTGAAAATGACGTGCTGGGCGGTGGCGGTAACCGGGGAACGCTCGCCCTCGGGATCTTCCCGGAGAATGCGAACGTTACCGCTGGCGATGACATAGTCGACATCGGAGAACGCTTCCGGGCCGGACGGGCTCCCGCTCTCGGTCCCGGGTCTTCTGCGCAGCAGCACCTTGAGTTCATCCCCGGCTTGAATGCGGAATTCAGGATGCTGGATCTCGACATCCTTGAGGTAGACAACATGTCCCTCGCGGGCATCGAAGTAGAGGCCGCCCCGGCAGGTGGCCTTGACGATTTCGGGTTTTCCATGGTCCTTCCCGGTGTCGGGGGGGGCATCTTCGGTCTCCTCGTTCCCTACTCCCTCCTGTCCGCCGTTCCCCGGCCGGGAGGGGGCCAGAGCGGTTAATTCGCCCACGGTGGTCCAGAGTCCCTCCTCGGCGTACAAGTCGCCGTTCTGATAGAGGCGAAGGTAGAGTTCCGGGCTCCCGGCAGTGAGTGAATTTGTTCCCTGCCTGATTGTGGGAGTCCCCCCCTGGAGGACGATGTCTCCGCTGCGTCGATCCACGATAGCCGTTTCTCCGGTGGCGAGGAGGGGCGGAGCTCTGCCTGCGGGGTCATTGTAGATGATGCGTACTCCGCCGGTGGCGACCAGAAGGTGAGGATCAACGAGTTCGGCGAAGCTCTCCTCCTCTCCCTTCTCGGCGATGCGTCCTCCCTCCAGTTCATCGCCCTCCCCGGGGTCGGATCCGGGCCGCGTGATGGCCTTGGAGAGATCCTGCGGGGGAAAGAAGACCTTGAGGTGCCCGGCCGCGGTCATGGTGAAGCGGGACTCGGTGACCTCAATTTCGCGGAGGTAGGAGATGTGTCCCTGCTCAGGGTTGAGAAACATCCCGCCCCCGGCTGTGACCAGAACCTCCCCGGTCTCCATCGTGATGGGCGTTACCTCGGCAGGTTCCCGGGGAGGAGTGCGGGCGAGAAGCTTGCCCCGCGGCATCTGGACGTTGTGAGCGAAGCTCAGGAAGTCGGTGTCGGCCTTGTTGCTGGACTGCCGGCTCTGAGTCATGAAGTTGCGGGTGGGGGCGCGGTTTGCGAGGACGGATTTGCTTCGTGACTGCAGAAGCTCGTTGATCTTGCGGAGTTCTGCCCCGGTGAGGGGCTCGGGACCGGTAAAGACCGTGGCGAGGGGATTGTCCTCTGCCCTCGTTTCCGTGGGCGAGGTGCTGGCCGTGGCATTCTGCCCGGACGGGTCGGGGGGCGTGCGGTCCGGTCCGTTGGCCTTGTCGTCGCGTTCTTCCGTGGGCGAGGTGGTGAAGCGGGTGGAGACGGGCCCACGGATTACTCCCGAGCGGGTCCTCAGGTGAAAGATTCCGCCGGAGCCCTGGCCCTGCAGCTGTTCGCCGCCAAGCGTGATTGCCCGGCGGGCGCGGAGGATGCCGGTGTTCAGCGAGAAGTCCGCGGCTCCGAGGTTTATGCGCATGATGACAGCGTCCTTCTGGAAGTAGCGGAGGACAATCTTCTCGCCGGTGAGTTCGCGCCTGGTGATGATTTTGACCAGACCGGACTGAAGAAGGGCCATGCGCTCCCGCTTTTTGTTGAAGACAGGAACGCGCATCCCCTTGAGGGTGCTTCCTGTCGGAAGGTTGTCCAGGACCGGGCCGAGCTTTTCGTAGGAGAGGTCGTCCTGCCTGCTCTCCTTCACGCTCTGGGCAGAGATCCAGCCCGGCACAATCCCGGAGAGGACGAGGGCGGGGAGGAGCGGAGTGATACGCATGAGAGCGGGGCGGAGGAAGCGAACCCTGGATCCAACCCTGCCGGGTTGGGCGCAAGGCCCGAGCACGGCGAGGATATCAGGATTACGGGCGCACGGCGAGAGCGGTCATGTGGAGAGCGCCCGGTGGATTTTCTGGAGAGAGAGGAGAACAGCCTCGATCTCGGCGAGGGGAATCTGGTTTGGACCATCGGAGAGTGCCTCCCCGGGGTTCCGGTGGGTCTCCATGAAGATGCCGTCTACTCCGGTGGCCATTGCGGCGCGGGCGAGGACGGGAGCCAGCTCGCCATCGCCACCCGTTGTTCCGCCCAGACCGCCAGGGCGTTGGACGGAGTGAGTGGCATCAAAGATCACGGGAATCCCCTCCCGGCGCATCCAGTAGAGCGAGCGCATGTCGGCGACGAGGTTGTTGTAGCCGAAGGTGGTGCCGCGTTCCGTGATGAGGAAGCGCTCGCATCCGAAGCTACGCAGCTTGTTGGCGATGTTGGAGCAATCCCAGGGGGCGAGGAACTGCCCTTTCTTCACATTGACGGCCCGCCCGGTGGCGGAGCAGGCCTGAAGGAGATCGGTCTGGCGGCAGAGGAAGGCGGGCACCTGAAGAAGATCGACGTGTTCGGCAGCGAGGGTTGCTTCGGTCGCGGTGTGTACGTCGGTGGTGACGGGAACTCCGAGCTCCCGGCCGATCTCGCCCAGAATGCGGCAACCCTCCTCAACGCCCGGGCCGCGGTAGGAATCGACCGCAGTGCGGTTGGCCTTGTCGTAGGAGGCCTTGAACAGGAAGGGAATCTCGAGGCGCGTGCAGATTTCACTCAGGGCGCGGGCCATCTCCCAGGCGAACTCTTCACTCTCCAATCCGCAGGGGCCGAGAATATAGAGGGGGCGCCCTGTGCCCACCTCGACGTTTTGGATCGAAAAGGATTCTGCCATGGCCGGTGCTGCGCTGGGTCCAGCATGACGCAGGGAGGCCCGGGTTTCAATAGCGGGATTGGCGGGGTCGTGTCCCGGGAAAGGGGGCGCTGCCCTCACTCAGGATTCCCCGGGTTGCTGCCCGGCCTCGACCTCGGCATAGAGGGGCCTTAGATTGAGGAGGGCGGTCTGGAGCAGTTTGTCCTCCTCGGGCGTGCGATTTCCCTTGGTCTTGATTTCCAGCATCTCCAGGGAATCGAGGACGGAACGGGCCGCGTTGATATTCACCCCGGGCTGGCCGCTGATGGGGTTAGGGACCTGCCCCAGAAACATTCCGGCATTCTGGGCCTGCAGGATGACGAAGTCAGCAAAGCGGGGATCGTTGTCCATGTTGGTGATTGAGTGAGGCGACTTATCTTGTTTGCAGGTCGAAAGCCAGTCGTTCCCGGTGCTTTCTCCTCATCAGGGGGACGGCCAGGATGGGATCATGTCCCCGTAGCTGAACGGAGTGTGACGGCCAAGTAGGTGGGATGATGGTCAGGCAGGTGAGGGTGGAGCGACGGTGGCGATCACCGGTTCGTCGCCAAAGTATTTCTGAGCCGTTGCGAGGATTTCCTCACCGGTGATCGACTTGATGCGTTCAGCATGTTCGAGATGGTGGTGCGGCCCGAGGCCGAAAAGAGTGTTCAGGGCGCAGACCTGCGCCATGGAGTGATTGCTCTGGTTCTCAAGCGCATCGCAGGCGAGAACGCTTGTCTTGGCATGGTTGAGGGGGGCTTCGGGGATACCCTCCTGGGTAAGAATGTTGATTTGCTGCAGGAGCTCGCTACGGGCGAGGTCGGCTTGCTCCGGGGAGGTGCCGATATAGAAAGCGAACAGCCCTGTCCCCACGCCGTGGAACTGGGTGGCATTCACGTAGTAGGCGAGCCCCAGTTCGTCCCGAAGCCGGGTGAAGAGCGGGCCCGCCATGTTCCCGCAGTATTCGTGGATCAGCTCAAGGGCAGCGACGTCCTCGGAACTGACGTGCGCGCCGGGGAAGCCGATGGCGACGACAGCCTGTTCCTTGGGAAGTTCAGCCCGGACGTCTCCGGCGGGATTCTTGACCCCGGATGCGGAGAGAGCGGGATGCCCGGGCTCTCCGGCCGGGAGGGAGGCAAATGTTTCCTCACAGAGCTGGGCAGTGGCCTCGGGATCAATGTCCCCGAAGACGGCGAGAACTCCGTTTTGCGGTGTTATGAAACGTTGGTGGTGGTCGAGGAGAGCCTGGCGGTCAAGGGTCTGGAGGGACTCGTTCGTGCCAAGGCGAGGAAGGCCATAGTGCTGGTTTCCGAAAAGGGTTGCCCGCAGGAGGCGGAACGCTGTTTTGAGGGGATCCTCCAGCGCCTCCAGCATGTCGGCGCGCTGCACCTCGCGTTCCTGCAGAAGGGCCTCTTCCTGAAAAGAAGGGCTCTGGAGCGCCTCGGCAGCCAGGCCGAGGACGGTCGAGAGGTCCGGCTTGAGGCAGAAGGAAGAGAGGATGCTGGTGTTGTTCCCGGCGCTGGCATGCAGGTTGGCACCGAGGGACTCAACCGCACGGGCGAATTCGCCACCGGGCCGGTTTCCAGTGCCCTTCGTGAGGAGGGCGGCATGGAGGGGGTTGATGCCGCAGTTGTCCGGTGATTCAGAGAGGCGTCCGGTCCGGAAGACCCCCTGAAACTGAACGGTGGGGACCCGGGGGTCGGGTCTCAGGACGAGGGTCAAGCCGTTGGCGAGTGGGCGGGTTGTGATTTCACCGGGTGCATTGCTGGATTTCAGGATTGCGGGCGAGGTGGGAGCCTTGGCGGGATCCAGCGAAACGATGGTCAGGCCGTCCGGGCGGAGGTAGTGACGGGCAACCCGGATGAGATCTTCCGGGGTGATCCGGTCCAGTTGTTTCAGGTAGTCCCGGGTGAAGTCCAGGTTGCGCGCCTCGTGCCAGTTGGAAGCGAGGTCACTGGCCCGCCCGGAGGCGGTGGTGAGCGTCTTGAATTGCTGTGCGAAGACCTGCCGCCGGGCCTTTTGGAGGGGAGCTTCGAGGTCTCCCTCCAGAGCGGGGGCAAGTTCGGCGAGGATGTCTTCCTCAAGCCTGTCCCGGCGATCGCGGTCGACCTCCGCCGAGATGCTGAACATGCCGGGTCCTGTGGCAGGGCTCCAGGCCCAGCTCCCAATGTGGTGGGCGAGGCCTTCTTTCTCGTGGAAGCGCCGGTAGAGATGGGACGAGCGGCCACCGCCAAGCACGCCGGAGAGCAGTTCAAGGGCGGGTGAGTCGGGATGCTCCAGTCCCGGAATCTGCCACGCAAGGGTGGTCTTGCTGACCGGAATAGAAAAGCAACGCCGGGCCTCCCGCTGTCCGAGCTGACGTGGTTCCTGCGCTCCGCTGACTTGGGAAAGAGCCCGGGCGGGGAGGGCGGAACTGAGTTGCTCGAGCCTTTCGAGGACGGCCTCACGGTCGAACATGCCCGACAGGACAAGGAACCCATTGGAGGGCAGGTAGCGCTGCCGATGGTAGCTGATCATGTCCTCGTAACCGAGGGCATCGAAAAGCTCTCGATGACCGATGACCGGATGGCGCCGGGGATCGCGCTGATAGAAGGTACGGAAAAGAAGTTTACTGGCAGCGGAATCGGGATCGTCCCGCCCCATGTCGATTTCGCGGCGGATGACATCCCGCTCGGTATCGAAGTCCTCTGCCGGGAAGGAGGGGAGGAATGCGAGTTCAAAGAGGATGTGAAGGAAGATGTCGGTTGAGGTGCTGGGACCGTCGATATAGTAGACCGTGCGGTCGAAGGAGGTATAGGCGTTCCACTGACCGCCGGCGGAGCTGACCCTCGTGGCCAGTTCTGGCCCCGGAAAGGACTCCGTGCCCTTGAAGACCATGTGTTCGAGGAGGTGAGAGAGTCCGCTGCCTGCGAAGTGTTCCTCGTGCTGGCTCCCGGTTTCAATCCAGCACTGGGCGGAGACGACCTCGGCGGAATGGTCTTCCTGCAGGATGACGGTGAGCCCGTGTGGCAGGGTGTGCAGGGAGGCGTTGGTGGTGGGGAATTGCATCTGGAGGGGTGTGGAGAACGGGGCGCTGGTTATTGGGACGGCCGAGAGGGAGGTCAAGCGGGATGGTTGCTCTCGGCAGATGGCGAGCGATAGAAGCGGCAAATTCCCTTGGCCCGGGGGAGTGATTTGCTAGAAAATGACCATGTCCAGGCCTGTTCTTGCTGTTATTGCGGTCATTCTGCTCTGTCTCTTATACACATCTCCGAGCCCACGAGACCGTACTAGATC
>CAWWCX010000160.1:0-8517 GCA_963935445.1 uncultured Roseibacillus sp. | reverse complement strand
TGACTCAGGCGACCGCCCAGCGGCCCGTCAAACCCGGAATGATTTCTGCCTCCATGCTGGGAACCGCCCAGCCAGCCAACCCCGTGGCAGGCCAGGCCCAGACGGCTTCCCCTGCGGCCGCTACCATGCCGGCCGTCGCGGGTCAGGTGGCTCCGGGAGAGCCTTTCCCTGCTCCCCCGCCCACCAAGGCAAGTTTTGGGATGTGGCTCAGCCTTCTGGTCAGCAGCCCCTTGATCATGGTCCTCGCATTCATGCTCATGAAATCGGCACCCGCACTGGCCGCCATTCTCCTGGTGGCGGCCTACCTTCCCATCCTGGGAGCCAGCATCCTGAGTGCCATCTACCTCTACCGCGCATGGAAGCTGATCCAGCCCGGGGGGGCCCGGGTCACTGCCGGGAAGGCGGTTGGCTTCCTCTTTATTCCATTTTTCAGCCTCTATTGGATGTTCGTGGCAATAGGAGGGCTACCCGCGGAGTGGAACCGGGTGATGGGCTCTCACCCAAATCTCAACCAGGCGCCCCGCTTAAACAGCGGTCTCGCAATGGCCTGCTGTATCGGAATGTTTTTTGGAATTGGCGGCTTTCTCCTGATTCCGCTTCTTGCCGGCATCTGCAAGGGCATCAACTTCATGGGCCGCCTGCACATGATGCCCGGGGGCGGCATCGGAGGCCCCGGCGGCCCCTTGGGGGGCGTCCCGCAGCCAATGGCGGGAGCGGGAACCTCTCCTCAGGCCCAACAGCCCGGGGGGGGAATCCGGTTGTACTAGTGCCGCCTGATGCAGGTCGCGCGCACGCTTCGGCAGTGAGGTCGCGCGCCCGTCCCCTGGATTAAGTCACGCGCCTGCAGGGTCAGGCTCGATGTCGATCGTGACCTCCGCGCTTTCCCCCGCGTCCGGCCTCTTCTTCATCGCATCACAAACCTTGTCCTTGGTTGCGCGGGCCTTTTCCCGGCCTGCCTTGGCCCCTTTCACCATGCTCTCCCGAAGGTTTCTGGGCACAAGCTCGGCGGCAAAGGTCCCGAGGAAAACTGCTCCGAACGTTCCATTGTAGGTAAGTTCGTGCAGCGCGTCCGAAACCGCGGATTTCATCTTGGGGGCCGCCTCCCTGGCCTTGCTGGCGGCCTCATCCACTGCGCTGCGCATGGCCTCGCCAAAGGAATCAAAGGCTCGCTTCTGCTCCTCCGCTTCAGGTTGCTGCCCGCCCGCAGGCCCCGCCCCTGATGCCGTCTCACTGTGATCTTGTTCGTGTTCCATGGTGGTTCGCTGGTTGCAGGTTCCTCCTGACTTCTAGGAAGTAGACACCTTTCGCGCAATTTTACTCATTATAATCGCACATTTCGTTTGTAACCACCGGCACGGTGCCCGCTACCGCACAGGCTCCTCGACCCGGTAGAGGTGCTTTTCCGTCCGGATGTAGAACGCCGCACCGGAGACCGCGGGAGTCGCCATCAGGGGGTCGTCTGCCAGCGCATTCGTGGCCAGGATCTCGAATTTCCGGGAGGGCCTGATCACGGTGCAGAGCCCCTCCTCACTGAAGAGGTAGATCCGCCCTTTCGCCGCGATCGGTGAAGCGGAGTAGTTGCCCTTAAGGCGCTCCTGCCAGACCTCCTTGCCCGTCGTTGCTTCCAGGCAGGTTGCAATTCCGTTTCGATTCACGAGATAGAGAAGATCCCCTACCAGCAGGGGGGATGCGCGAGGCGGCATGCGCTTAGTCTCCCGCCACGCGATGTGGGTCTCGGTCACGTCCCCATTTCCATCCGGCCGGATGGCCCAGAGCTCGGGGTCATCCCGATCGATGATGGCAAAGACGAGGCCATGTCCATAGACCGGACGCGGGGCGATGGACCACCCCCGGTGCCGCGCCTTCCAGAATTCCTTTCCCGTGCGCGGGTCATACGCAAAAACACCCCGGCCTCCCACTCCAACCAGCTGTTCGCCGCCCTCTCCACGCGGAATCAGAATGGGCATGCCATAGGCCTTCCGGTGGTGAACCGGCACCTCGCTGTAATCGAGGGAGCGATCCGTTTTCCAGGCAGTCGTCCCATCCTTCTTGTTAAGAGCGATGACATACTGGTGATCCCGACCGTCGACATGCACCACGAAGTAGTCCCCGACAAGGGTTGGGGAACTGGCCGGGCCGGCCCCTTTCTCGTGATCACAATTCAGATCGCGTCGCTTCCAGAGGACCTTGCCGGTGACCGTGTCGAGGCAGGCCGTCCCATAGGTACCGTAGTGAAGGTAGACCCTCCCCTCCTCGATCACCGGGGTGGGGGTGGCATATGTATTGGCCGAGGTGATCGCCATCGCATTCTTTACGTCGAAAAGCTTGAGATCATGAACGAGCTTTCCCGTGTCCTTGTGCACACAAAGCGCAAACAACTCAGTGCCCTTCCTGGTCGCGGTAGTCAGCCAGACCTGATCGCCCCACACGACCGGCGAGGACCAGCCCCGGTCATGAATCGAAATCTTCCACGCCACATTGGTCTCCTCGTTCCACGTGAGCGGCAGGTTCTTCGACAGGGTATGCCCGTTTCCCTGTGGCCCGCGGAACTGCCACCATTGCTCGTCCGCGACCGCCACGCTTGGCGCAAGGAGCATCAGCTTGAGGGTTGTGAATCGGCCTAACATCGATCTTGGGAATTCCATCTAGCGTCCTTCCCCTACCGCATCGTAAACGTCCTGCCAGCACAAATCACGGGGGCGCCAGAACAGTTCCCGAAGAATTGACCCTCCACCGGCCTTCCGCGCCGGGTGTCGAATATTGGGTCCACGCTCCTGCGCTAAAACCACCAGCTGCCTCGTCTGGCATGGCCCCCTCCAAGATCCAGAGCGCCGAAAACGTTCACTCCGGACTCGCCAAAACAGGTTCATTCTTTCTCCAACAGCTCTATTTTCAGCGGATTTTAGCCAAGAGAGACTCCTTTCGCGCCGTTTCTTATTGCAACCGAGTCTCAATAGCGGTTGATTGTCCCCCTTAGCGCCCCTTTTACCTCCCCTCCCTCACCTCCGGATGTCCGCAGGACTAGCAGAATCCCTTGAACGCGACAGCGCCTTGAGCCTCGACCAGGCGGCGGTGGGGTGCAATTTCCAGGTAAAGTCCCTCGAGGGGCCGGCCTGCCGGGAACTCCGTGAAATTGGGTTCTGCGAGGAGATGCGTGTGCGCAAGATTGCAGGCGGGCGGACCATGTTGTGCGCAGTATGTGGAACCCGCCTCGCACTAAGCCGAGACCTTGCGAGACAGGTTCGCGTGACGCCCTGCTAGTCACCTTACATGAGCGAACCCGCTGAGCAGAGTCCGTTGCCGAAGGTGGCCCTTGTCGGGCACCCGAATGCGGGCAAGACCACCCTCTTCAATGCGCTTACCGGCGAGAATCGCAAGGTGGGCAACTATCCCGGCGTTACCGTGGAGCGGACCAGCGCAACACTGCGCACTCCCCACGGCGAGCAATTCGAAGTCATCGACCTGCCGGGCTCCTACTCGCTCTCCCCCAACTCTCCGGACGAGCAGGTGACCCGCGACGTCCTGCTGGGCGGGCTGCAAGGAGAGCCTGCACCTGATCTCGTCATCTGCGTGGTGGATGCCGCAAGCCTCGAAAGACATCTCTATTTCGTTCTGCAGGTCATTGACACCGGGCTTCCCGCCCTGGTGGTCCTCAACCAACTGGATCGGGCTGAGGAAAAGAGCATCCGGATCAACCGGCAGGTCCTCTCCGACGAGCTCGACCTGCCCGTCATCGCCTGCCAGGCCAACACCGGCCATGGGATCGTTCAGCTCAAGCAAGCATTCCGCTTCCCGCTTCCCCCGGCCACTCCACGCCCATGGAGAGGGCCGGGCGCAATCGAAAAAAGCATTGCCAGCCTGCAACGCGCCCTCGAGGAGGCTGGACAGGAACGGGCCAGGGCCCATGCCATCCACCTTCTCGCCGACACGGACTACCGCGGCGAGACCCGGCCTCTCCTTTCCGCCGAATGCCGGGCCTCCGCCCGCGAAATCGCCTCCGAATGTAACCGTCAGGGCGTTCCTCCGGAGGACGGCATATCAGAGGCCCGCTTCCACTTCATCCGAAGGGTGATCAGCGCCTCGGTCATCGAGAGAGGCGCGCGGGCGCAATCGCTCTCGGACAAGATCGATCGCATCGCCCTGCACCCCATCCTCGGGTGGATCCTCTTCGCCGGTGCGATGTTTTCGGTCTTCTGGAGCATCTTCAGCTTTGCGGAAACGCCCATGGGATGGGTGGAGTCCCTTTTCGGGGCCCTGAAGAACGCGGCCTCCGGGATGATTCCCGAGGGCGACCTGCGTGACCTTGTCAACGACGGCATGATCACCGGGATGGAAAGCGTGGTGATCTTTCTCCCCCAGGTCGTCCTCCTCTTTCTTTTCATCGGCCTTCTCGAGGGATCGGGTTACATGGCGCGCGCCGCTTACCTGATGGACAAGGTGATGTCCCGCGCGGGCCTGACGGGAAAATCCTTCCTGCCTCTCCTGAGTGGTTACGCCTGTGCCATTCCCGGCGTGATGGCCTCCCGCACGATCAACAGTCCCAAGGAGCGACTCCTCACCATCCTGATTCTTCCCTGGATGAGCTGTTCGGCCCGCCTCCCGGTCTATCTCCTTCTGATTCCACTCCTCGTCGCAGGCAAGACTGGCCAGACCTGGATGATGTTCCTCCTTTACGGCCTCGGAACCGGCACCGCACTCCTCGCGGCATGGCTCCTCGGCAAGCGAATCGGCCGCAACGAACCCGCTCCGCAGTTTCTCATGGAACTGCCGCCCTATCGATTGCCGGATGTCGGTTACGTCCTGCGCCATGTCATCGGGCGCGCACTTGCCTTTCTCAAGAAGGCCGGCACGGTCATTCTGGGAATCGTCATCCTCCTCTGGGCTCTCGGGGCCTACCCCAAGGCTCCCGAGGGAGAGAACCAGCTCTCCCATAGCCTGATGGGCCGCATTGGAGAAGCCATTGAGCCTGCCGTCGAGCCCCTCGGGTGGGATGGCCGCCTCGGAGGGGCCATGCTCACCTCCTTCGCTGCGCGGGAGGTGTTCAACAGCAGCATGGCGCTCTCGTTCTCCATTGATGAGGAAGAGGAAGACGAGGAGGCCGTGCGAACCATGATTCGCGAGCGAATCACCTCGGCAACCAAGGAGGACGGCTCACGGCTCTACCCTCCCATCGCGATCTTCTCCCTCCTCGTCTTTTACATCTATGCCCTTCAATGCCTGCCCACCACGATCGTGGTGAAGAGTGAAACGCGCTCCTGGCGCTGGGCGCTGGGACAGCTTGCAGGAATGAGCGCCTTCGCCTACCTCGCTGCCCTGGCGGTATACCAGGGAGGACGTCTTCTCGGGATCGGCATCTGAGGCCGGGCACCACCCATGAATTGGCTCCTCCAGAACTGGCAGACAATCGTAGCTCTGAGCATCGTGGGCGCAACTGCCTGCCTTTTCGCGCTGAGATGGCTGCGGACCTCTCGTCAGGCCGGCTGCTGCGGGGGATGCCAGTGCGAGGCAAGGGCGCTGGCCGGGCGGGCCGCCAGGAGCGAACCCGACTCCCCTCCCCCATCTGGCAGGGCGTGAGCAGGTGCAGTGCTGCAAGCAGAGAGAGGTCCAGACTCTTCCGGAAGTTCCCAACGGGGGCAACCCACGGGCAAACGCTACTGCAACCTGTAGTGCCCCGTTATCGGGTAGGTAAAAAGCGCATCCTCTTCCCGGGCCCCTCTCCCAATATTATGAATGACCAGGGGCACGCCCCCGGAGGTATTCCGACTGCTCACAATCATGATGTGGGGGCGATTGGGAGGCACCGTACACGTGACGAAATCGCCCGGCTTGTAATCTCCCGCCGTTCTGGTGACCGGAAGGGAGAATCCCTTGCGCTTGAAGTATGTTCGCAGGTTGGGCACACGGCGATGGTCGATATTGCGGTCTGTCCGCTTCAATCCCCAGATCCCGGGATACTTCGAAAAATGAGCCTTCATGTCTTCATGAACGAGCTTCTGCAGGTCCATCCCCCTGCCTTCCCGGAGAGCGCGGATCACCACGTCCGTACAGACGCCCCGCTCCCTGGGGACATCTCCCCCCGGATACGTGAGCGCAACGTAGGACGGATCGTAGCTGACCGTCACTCCGACCTGCCCCCTTGCTGCCTCGACGATGTGGTTCCTGGAGCCGCCGCTCTCCTCGTGTTTCCGTTCGGGAGCCTGCCCACCCCCGTTGGGGAGAGTCACCAGCACCAGAACTACCAGGGCGATGCCTGCCCATCGCGCGGCTGCGGTGGCGGTCCCGCGCGGTTGCACCATAAACGATTCGTTCATCAAGGGTTTTGTTTATTCAGGAAGGGCTCGAGAAGATTGTGAAGTGGCTGCATGGCTGGTGCCTCCAGGTAATGCCGGGTGAGCTGGGACACTTCCTCGGCTTTCAGCTCATGCAGGGACTGGAGCATGATGTAGACATGATACGCCCTTTCCCGTTCCCCGTCCAGAGGCCCGCGCAGTGACTGCACCCCGGGCAGCGCCTTGACGATCAGGGGCACGGCGTCCTGATACGCAAAGCGGGCCATCGCCCCCGAGACCGCAGCCCGGACCTTTAGCTCGTGTTCCAGGAAGGGAAGAAGGCGCGGAGCCACGGTGGCATCCCCGATCCGGCCAAGCGCCTCGATCACCCCCTCCGGGTCTGCTGCTTCAGGATGCCCGAGAAGGTCAACAAGGTCGGGAACCGCCGCCGACGCGGCAGGACCAAGGTCATGAAGCACAAGCACTGCATCATCCAGCCTGTCCCCCGGAACAACCCCGCGAAGGAGAACACGAAGCTCCTCGACCGCCGGGTTCCCGATCTTGGGCAGGACCTGCCGGACACGCTTCCGGTAGGTTCCGTGCCGGCCCTCGGGAGACGTTCTCTGCAGCAGGTAGGAACACAGCACGATGGCTCGCTCCTCGAGGTGAGCAATCTTGCCGACTTCCTTCCATGCTGCACGATCGGCAAGCCCTTCTTCCACCGCCGCGAGGAGGCCTTTCTCGGTTCCGTGCTCCCGGGCAGGCAGAAGAACGCATGGACCAGGGCCATCAAGCTGCTCATACCGGTAACATTTCCCCTTCTGAATCCATATCAGGCCCGCACTTCCCTCCGCGGCGGCGGCCATGGACCGCCAGTGATCGCCCTTTCTCTCCAGGAAGCACAGCAGGCGCTGCGAGGTGAGGTGCCCCTTGGGGGCGTGCCGCCTGCCGTCAGGGTTCCTGACCCCAAGCGCTCTCCCATGCCTCTCGAGGTCCGCTATTGAAATACTCGGCCCCCACTCCCCCGTATCGGCTGGCTTCAGGATCCACTGATCAACCCGTACCTGGTTCACCCCGATCCGCTCTCCACTCACAATCGCATCCGCATCCGCACACATTTCATGAGGAGACAGCGCCAGCTGGTTTTCCGCGGCCGCTGGCAGGAGGGCCAGAAAAATGAGAATGACAGGGAGGAGCGGCACCGGGGAATATTCCCCGCATCCCGACGGCAAATCCAAGGAAAATGACCCCCTCTCCCTCGTGGAGCGATACCTGCTTCCACCGTCCATCGAGAGCTTGCTGGGTCAGACAAGCATGAGAGCGGGCTGCTCGATCAACTTCTTGATTTGCCCGAGGAATGCGGCACCGACTGCACCGTCGACCACCCGGTGGTCACAGGAAAGCCCGAGGTTGAGGCGAAGACCGGGGACGATCTCACCATCCGCTACGACCGGTTTTTCAACAATTGCACCAATCGAAATGATCGCTGCCTGGGGAGGATTGATGATCGCGTCGAATGATTCGACCCCGTATGATCCCAGATTGGACACGGTAATTGTTCCCCCGTCGAACTCACTCGGCAGGAGCTTGCCTTCCCTCGCTCGTCCGGCGAGGTCCTTGACCTCACGCGAAATCTGAAGAAGGGATTTTGCAGACGCGTTCCTGACCACCGGCGTGACCAGGCCATCCTCCACCGCCACGGCAACAGAGACTCCGATCTCGCCAAACTGAACTACATGATCACCCCGATAGGTCGCGTTCACCGCGGGCACCGTCTGGAGCGCCCCAATGACGGCCTTTAGAATGAAGTCGTTCACGGTGTATTTGTTCCCGTGGGAAGCCTCAGCCTGAAGGTTGACCTGTCGACGAATCTCCATGAGGGGGCCCGCATCGGCCTCCATATGGAGGTAGAAATGAGGGATCGTTGCCTTCGAGGCCAGGAGCCGTTCCGCGATGATGCGGCGCAGGTTGGAAAGTTCGATCCGTTCATCGCCTTCTGCAAGCGGAGCCGCCGAAGTCTCCGGGGGCGGAGCAGGCTTTGCCTCGGATTCGGCCGGGGGACCCGATGGGCGAGCAGGCGGCGGGGCGGCCGCAGCTGGGGCGGCCGCAGGGATGGGCGCGATGGCGCTGAGGGCAGCTTCCACGTCCTTCTTCACGATCCGCCCACCTGGACCAGAGCCACTAAGACCGGAGAGGTCCACGTCGTTGGCGGCCGCGATCTTGCGCGCGAGCGGGGACGCTTTAATGC
>CAWWCX010000159.1:0-8529 GCA_963935445.1 uncultured Roseibacillus sp. | reverse complement strand
TAAGAGACAGGCTCCGAATCCTTCCTTGAGGTCGTCAAGCAGGGGCTCAGCTTCAGTGCTCGCGAGCAGAACCATTGTTTTCTCAATCTTCAGGACGGATCGTTCTGTGACATTTCGGCTCTTACGGGTCTCGATCTTCCTGATGATGGGCGGGGCATCGGACGGGTTGACTGGGATCGCGATGGAGATCTCGACTTCCTGGTATCCAATCGCTCCGCGCCGCGGCTGCGGTTGTTGCGAAACGATCTCCCGGCGGAGAATGGGTTTGTTGCGCTCCGGCTGGTGGGAACGAAGAGCAACCGGGATGCGATTGGTGCGCGGGTGAGCGTGCACCCCGACGGAGGAAAGGCTCTCCCGCTCGTGAAGACGCTCCGTGCCGGAGATGGCTTTCTCTCACAGTCTTCGAAGTGGCTTCATTTTGGTCTGGGTGGTCACGGTGGTGCCGTGACGGTCGAAGTGCGTTGGCCCAGTGGAGGAGTGGAGCGCTTTCCCGGGCTGGCCAGCGCGTCCTTTCACCTGCTCAGGGAAGGGCAGGGTCAAGCCGAGCTGGTGCAGGGTGGACGGGCCGGTGGGGCGGAAGCGCTGGAGTCCGGTCCGGTATCCTCGCCCGCGGGCTTGCCGGCCGGTCGAACCATTTCCCTCAGCAGGATCCCTGTTCCGCAGATCGATGCGATTCCCGGCAAGATGGACAAGCCGCTTCTTGTGACCTTATGGGCGAGCTGGTGCAGCCCCTGTGTGGCCGAGTTGGAGGAGCTGACCCGTTCGGAGGCCGATCTCAGGAGGGCCGGGTGCGATGTGCTGGCGCTCTCGGTCGACACCATCACTCCGGACGGGGACGAGGCCGCGGCCAGGCGGTTGCTGCGGAAGCTCAAGGTGCCTTATCGAACGGCATTCGCCACCGAGGCGACTATCGAGAAGCTGCAGATGGTTCACGACCTGCTCTTTGACATATATACGGAACTGCCCCTGCCTGCTGGATTCCTGCTTGATCAGGGAGGAAATCTGGCGGTGTTTTATCGTGGGCGGGTCGAGGTTGAGAGGCTTCTGCTGGATGTGGAGATGTTGAGTGCCAGTGATACGCAACGCAGGGAGTCGGGCCAGCTTTTCGAGGGGAGATGGTTCGCGCCTCCCCGGCGCCTCAGCTGTTTCCCCATCGGGTTGAAGCTGTTGCAGCGTGGATTTGATCAGGAGGCCCTGCGCTACTACGAGCAGAACAAGGGAGGCTTTGCCGCCCATCCGCATTACCAGCGCATGCTGGTGCCGCTTGGCGATTCTGCCCTGCGACAGGGAAACTCCCGCGGGGCCTTGCGGGCCTACGAGGCGGCTCTCGAACGCTCAGGGGGAAGGGATTACAGGGCGTTGCAAGCGGCGGCCTGGCTTCTCGCCACCGATCGGGATGATGCCATCCGCGATGGGCCGCGGGCTCTTGCCTATGCAGAGGCCGCCAGCGGGAGGGTGACGGACAAGGATGCGGTCACCCTGGATGTCCTTGCGGCAGCCTATGCGGAGATGGAAAGGTTTCCGGAAGCGGTTCGCGCGATGGATGCCGCGCTCGAGCTCCTCGGGCAGGAAGGGGAAGAGGAATTGCTCAGGGAGGGCTCGGCACGCCGGGCCCTGTATCTCCAGCGGAAGAAGTTCCGTCGTCAGGATTGAGCCTGTTCCCGGGACAAAGGGCTTTTCCCGGCGTGTGATTCATGTTCATTAGCCGGTCGCGTATCCATAATCAACGCGATCTCAACCAGATGAAGACCTCTTGCCTTGCCCTCCTGCTGTTGTCCCTTCCTGCTCTCGCGGCTGCGGCCTCGAACTGGCCCAGCCAGCGGGGCCCTCACTTCAATGGAAGTGGGGATAAAGACCTCAAGCTGCCCGCCAAGTTCTCGCCGACCGAGAATGTCGACTGGAAAGCCGAACTGCCGGGGACATCGGCGGCCACCCCGGTCATCTGGGGAGACCACGTCTTTGTGAACGCGGTTGATCATGAGAAAAAAGAGATCCATGCGATCTGCCTGTCGTCCTCTTCCGGAAAAATCCTCTGGTCCCACATGGTGGGCAAGGGGCGGGTACACCTCGATGATCGCAGTGACTTCTCTTCGCCTTCTCCGGTCACGGATGGCAAGCATGTCGCCTTCTTCTTTGGGAATGCGGACCTGATTGTCTACGACATGAAAGGCAAGGAAGTGTGGCGTCGGAACCTCGTTCCGGAGGGCGACAAATACTTTGCCTTCCAGTGGACCTTTTCCACCAGTCCCATCCTGTTCGAGGGCAACCTGATCATGCAGGTTCTGCAACGGGATGTGCCCTTTTCCTTTGCGGGTCTGCCACGGGGAAAGGAGGGAGCGAACCCTTCCTATCTGGAGGCCTTTGACTTTGCGACGGGTAAGCCGGCGTGGAAGGTGGAACGCAAGGGACAGGCGGTGGCGGAGTCCCTGGAAGCCTTTACCTCGCCGGTCATTGCCCCTGCCGGGGATGGTGGGAACAAGCTTCAGCTCCTTGTCGCGGGGGGAGATGCCCTGAGCGGGCATGAGCCCGGCAGCGGGAAGGAACTCTGGCGCTGGGGAACCTGGAATCCGAGGAAGATCGGTCACTGGCGCCTGGTGCCCTCCCCGGTGGCCGGGAAGGGCGTGGCCCTGGCCTGCGCGCCGAAGAAGAGCCCGGTGTATGCGGTCGACATCAAGAGCGGAGAGCTGCTGTGGAAGAGCGAGGACAAGGAGGTCTCCTCGGACGTCTGCACCCCACTGTATCATGATGGCCACTTCTATGTCCTCAATGGGGAGTTCAAGGACAAGCGACTGTCCTGCATTGAGCCCCGGAGCGGCAAGGTTCTCTGGATGGGAGAGATAGGGTCCCGGGCCAAGATTGAGGCTTCACCGACCTGTGGGGACGGCAAGATTTACTTCCAGGATCACAACGGAGAGGTCTTCGTTGTAGCTGCTGACCCCAAGAAATTCACCCTCCTGCACCGCGTCCAGTTCGGAGACCTGAGCATGCGCAGTCATCGTGGAAGCCTGGCGCTTGCCAACAACCGGGTCTTCCTGCGCAGCAAGACGACTCTCTACTGCCTCGGCAAATAACTTCGTTCCCGGCCCTCGTCCGTTTCCTGTGCGGGCGATGGGGGGAACGGATTGCGGGCTCAAGGAAACAGCTGGTGGCGGAATGCGCCTTGCCATGCATTCATGGCTTGAGTCATCGTCGGATGCTGAAGGGTTTGGGAAGAGAAGCGCCCCTTTCCCTTGCGCGTTCCCTGGTGAGGAGTTTCCGGAGCCGGGCAACCTGGGTGGGATTGCCGGGGGCGAGGTTGGACATTTCGTGAGGATCTCGTGAGAGGTCGAAGAGTTCAGTTTTCGAGCTCCCGGTGGTGACGAGTTTCCAGTTGCCGTGCCGCAGGGCGGAGGCATCACCCCGTTTAAAGTAAAGGGTCCGGGGGGGTGGGGAGCGATCGAGGCCGGAAAGGACGGGCCAGACATCCACGCCGTCGAAGGAAAGCTCCGGTGTGGAGGTGTATCCGGTGAGAGCAAGGAGAGTGGGCATCCAATCGACAACGTGGAGAGGATGCCTGAGGGTGCGGGCACCCCGAATCTTTGCGGGCCAGTGAATGAAGGCCGGGACACGGATTCCGCCCTCGTAGACGGTGCCCTTGCGGCCTCGAAGAGGGCTGTTGTTCCCGAGGACGGGGCTGGGCAGGTAGGTGCCGGGATACTTTCCGCTCGGGGCCCATGGTCCCGAGCCGCCGTTATCGGAGGTGAAAATGATCAGCGTATCGTCCATCTGGCCTGTGCGCTTGAGAGCGGATACCAGCTCGCCAATGGCATGGTCCATGTGCGTGGTGCAGGCAGCGAAGCGGCGCCGGGACTCATTCCCAATTTTACCTGCGTAGGGGAGTAGCCATTCTTCCGGTTCCTGAATGGGAACATGAACGGCGGTGAAGGCGACCTGGATAAACCATGGGGTTCCCTTTGTCGCGTTGTTGATCCAGCGGATGGCCTCCCGGGCGATCAGGTCCGTGGCGTGCCCTTCCTCTTCCGTGTAGCGGTCGTTGCGGTGCCAGGTTTTCTGGTAGGGGCCCCGTTTGTAGAGGTGGCTATACTGATCAACGCCACCGGCAAAGGAACCATAACTGTGCGTGAATCCGAATTGGAGAGGGCCCCACTCCGGGCTGGAGCCGAGATGCCACTTGCCTGTCAGGCCGGTCTCATAGCCAAGGGCGAGGAGGGCAGAGGAGAGTGTGGTCGTGCCGGGAGGGAAGACGGGATTGTTGGTCGCCGAATCCAGCCCGAAGCGGGTGGAGTAGCGGCCGCTCAGGAGGCAGGCCCGGGTGGAAGAGCACATTGGCGTCACAGAGTGCGGGGCGAGGATCACTCCCTTGCGGGCGAGCGCGTCAAGGTGCGGGGTGTTGATCTCGGAGCCATGCCAGCCCACATCGGACCAGCCGAGGTCGTCGGCGATGAGGAAAAGGATATTGGGTCGCTCTGCTGCGGGAGAGGCAGCGTTGAAGAGAATTGCGAGCAGGAGACAGGTGCGCAAACTTGCGTGCATGGCAGCTTCAGTCCGGAAAGCGGTTTCAGGCGCCGGGAGTGGCCCAGTGGTTCCTGCGGTAGTGTCTGCCGAGGAGTGAGGATGCCTTCTCATCCCCGAGAATCTGTTCCTTCGTGGAGTCAAAGTGCAAGGCGCGGCCGGTTCGGGCACAGATGTTGCCGAGGTGAGGGAGGGAGGAGGAGAGATGCCCCGTCTCGATATCACAATTCAGTTTCACGCTACGGTCCCGGATGGCATCGAGGAAGTTGTGCTGATGCCGCCCGTTCCCGTCCTCGACCTTCAGTTCTCTGACCAGTTCGTTGTTGGGGCTGTAGATGCGAGCTCCGCCACGCCCGAGGGTGGCCATGCCCTTGGTCCCATAGAAGAAGGTCGAGTTTCCCTCGGGATCGTGACCGTAGGGTGACCAGATGCGCTGCTCGTAGATGAGAACACGCTTCTGTCCGGTTTTGCCGTTTCCGGGATACTCGAAGGTCAGGTTGCAGGTATCGGGAAACTCCTGGTCGTCGTCGAAGTAGAGTTTGGACCCGTAGCCGCTGATGAAGCTTGGGTGGGTTGTTACACCGAGACCCCAGCGGGCGACGTCGATCCCGTGCACGCCGTCATTGCCAATGTCCCCGGTGCCAAAGTTGTAAAACCAGTGCCAGTTGTAGTGCACATAGTTGGCCTGGTAGTCCCGCCATTCGGCAGGTCCGACCCAGAGGTCGTAGTCAACGTGGGCAGGGGGCTTTGATGGTTTGTGACGACCGATGTTGGCTCTTTTCTGGCTGTTCACATGCTTGGCCACGAGGACGGTCCCAATGATGCCCCCTTCCAGCAGGGCGATGAATTCCTGCGTCCCCTGACTGGAACGTTTCTGGGTCCCATGTTGCATGACAATTCTGTTCCGGTGGGCGGCCTCGATCATCAGTCGTCCCTCCTGCACGTTATGGGAGCAGGGCTTTTCGACATAGACGTGTTTGCCCGCCTCGCAGGCGAGGAGAGAAGCGGGTGCATGCCAATGATCACAGGAAGCAATGAGGATCGCATCGACAGAAGGATCATCCAGGATGCGGCGCAGGTCTGACACTGCATGACCGGCTTGCAGGGAAGCCTTGGCGCGCTCCGCTCTCTGGAGGTCTGGGTCACAGACGTAGGTGACCTGCCCGTGAGGATGCTGGTTGCATAACCTGCCGAGCTGCACCCCACGCCCCCCACATCCAATCACGGCGAGGTTGACTCGTTCGTTTGCTCCCCGGGCGGAGGAGGGTTGGGGTGCGATGAGGGTGGTGGTGGCGGCAGCGGCGCCGGTTTTTCGCAGGAAGGATCTGCGCGTCCAGAGGTCCATGGTGTGTAAGCCTGCCTCTCCCGTCATGGGTGGGCAAGTCTGGAGGATGGGTGGCCCCGGAGAGGGTGACAGGCTTGGAGAGAGCGGCGTCCCAGAACGGCGGCGGTCCCGGGGACGGGTAAGGAACGGTAATGAAGGGTGGGTTAGAAAGGTGCCAGACACGAGGCTGCAGGAAGGACTGCTCAGGGGTGCCTCTTCTTCCCCGGGTGTTGACCGCCACGGCCCCGGGCGAGGATTTCGGGTCGGGCAGCTCTTCCCCCAGCAACAGGGAGAGCTCAAATGAACGCATTGCAGGTCACTACCTCTGACGATGGAGGCAGTGTTTTTCCTTATTTGCTGGTCTGCGGCAGGAACGTCGGGCGAAAGGAGCCTTTTCTTGCGGGTATGCCGGGAGGTAGACTGGGGTATGCGTGAGAGAGTTGAGCCACCGGAGATGCTGCACCCACGTCCCGGAGCGAGTCCGGGGGATTCCTTCAGTCGCCGACAGCTGGTGAAGGCTGGGGCGCTTTCTGCAGCTGGAGCCCTCGTGGCAGCCGGGCAGGGTTCCGCCGGACAGCCAGATGGCAACCGGGAGGGCGCTCCCGACGACCGGAAGATGTCCACCAGACGGTTCGACAGGATGAAGAAGTCAATCAACCTTTGGGCGTTTCCCTATCCGGACCGCATGACCCTTGAGGAGTGCTTGCAGCTGGCCAAGGATGCAGGGTTTGACGGGATCGAATTGAATTACGACCTGGAGAGCGACCTGTCTCCCAAGGCGGGAACAAAAGAGTTCGTGGAGATTCGTAAGATGGCGGACCGGATCGGTATTGAGATCAGCGGCCTCTGTTCGTTTCTGTTTTGGCCCTATCCGCTCAGCAGTAATGATGAAGGGAAGCGCAGGCGGGGGCTGGAGCTCGCGGGCAAGATTGGAAAGGCCGCCCACGACCTGGGAATCAAGAATGTCCTGGTGGTGCCCGGGGCGGTGCATATTCCCTGGCGGGATGATCATGAGCCTGTGCCCAACGATGTGTGTGACCGGCGCGCCAAGGAGGCAGTCGGGCAGCTCGCAAAGCAGGCGGAGAAGCTCGATATCTTCCTGAACATGGAGAATATTTTCTTCAATGGGTATCTCATGACACCCATGGAGATGAACGAGTTTGTTGATCATTTCGGAAGCGAGCACGTCCGGGTGCATTACGACACGGGGAATATCATGCTCTTCCAGCATCCGGAGCACTGGATTCCGATCATGGGTAAGAGGATCCAGAACATTCATTTCAAGGAGTTCACCAAGAAGGGAACTGATCACTCGCTGGAGTGTTTCCGGCCACTCCTGGATGGGACCACCAACTGGCCGGCGGTGATGAGCGCCCTCGATGCGATTGATTATGACGGGTTTCTCACCTTCGAGTATTTCCATCCCTACGCTCACTATCCGGAAGCGTTGATCTACCAGACGAGTGACTCTCTCGACCGCATGCTGGGTCGCCTGGGATAGATTGCCGGCGGGGACCGGGCTTCGGGGGACGTGGCCGGGGGTGAGGAAAAAGCCCGCAGGAAAAAGAAGAGGGGATTCCCTTACTCGGGTTCCCGCTTTTTCAACCACTTGTCGGCGAAGGCAAGGTAGTGGCCCCAGTCCTCGGCATTGATGTCGTGCTTCCCCTTGCGCAGGTGGTAGCCCATCAGATTGCCCACGCTGGTGCCGGCTTTGGGGAGAGCATTCACGCCAAAGGGAATGTCATGATAGAGCATGTAGGCTTGCTCTGCATGCAGGAGGGAGAGGAACTCGCCTCTCGGATCCGCCCATTGGTCCTCGGTTGCGCTCGCGACGTAGACCGGGCGGGGAGCGATGAGGGCGATGAGCTGGTGCTGGTCGAATCCCAGGGAGCCCTCGTTGTTGTTGAATTTCTTGAACCTGTCGTTGAACCAGTGGGGGCAGGCACGGTTGATCATTGCTACAGTTTCCCCAAAGGAGCGCTTGCTGAGCGCCGCTCCACCGCACCCCGAATTGTTGGAAATCACCATTGCGAAGCGTTCGTCGCTGGCACCAGCCCAGAGGGCGGTCTTGCCCAGGCGTGAGTGCCCGATCACTGCGACGCGCCGGGAATCGACTTCCCGGATCTGGCCGAGGACATCGAGGATGCGGCTGAGACCCCATGCCCAGGACGAAATGGTTCCCCACTGGCGGTTCCGGGCATCGGGAAACATGGCATGGATGCCGTTTTGGAATCCGTCGTCGTAGTCCGGGTCGATGTTGCTGCAACACACGGTTGCGAGTCCGTAGCCGCGCTCCGTGATGGTGGTCACGGGCCAGCGGCCGGCCGCGATGCCACGGTTCCTTTCGGCGAGGGCGCTATTGTCGCCTTCTTTCCGGGCGCCGAGGACATAGCCGGTTTCGAGTGTAATGCGCGGGTCTTTCTCTAAAGTGTGATTGCCGCGGAAGTTAAGGCCCAGGAATGTGGGTGCCCTGTCGACACCGCGGGGCAGGTAGAGGAGGAGGCGGAGTTGCGGGCTCGCGGGGTGGGAAAAGGTGAGGACATACTCCCGGCGCACAACAGCACCGTCCCCGGCATCATCGACCGCGCCCGCCATTTTGAACGTAAAGGACAGGGGTTGGCCGGGGGCAGGGGGGCTGCCGTACATCTCCTGTCTCTTATACACATCTGACGCTGCCGACGATATGCAGTGTG
>CAWWCX010000158.1:0-8544 GCA_963935445.1 uncultured Roseibacillus sp. | reverse complement strand
CTCCATCCCTCCAATCGCGAAGCGCCCCTTCTCCTCCCGGACGTAGGACATCACCTCATCCACGGATCGCACATCCCGCACAATCTCTCCCCCACCCGGCGGCAACAAGCCGTCCACGCTCGTCAGCAGCACAAGCATGCGCGCACCCAGCAGGGTCGCTACCCGTGCTGACAGCATGTCATTGTCTCCCACGCTCAGCTCCTCAACCGCTACCGAGTCATTCTCGTTGATGATGGGAACAATTCCCGGCCTCGTGATCAGGCGGACGAGGAGGTCCGATACCCGCTGCCGATGATCCTCGATTTCGAGATCGGCCGCGGTAAGCAACAACTGCGCAACACTTACCTCGAAACTGCGAAAAAGATTCTCGTAGGCATGCATGAGCCTGGTCTGCCCCACCGCCGCCGCCGCCTGCCGGGTTGGCACGTCGTCCGGATACTCACTTAACCCAAGGGCCGGGATACCCGCCCCTACCGCGCCGGAGGACACAAGAACCACCCGCCCGCTGGCTGCTGGCAGATCCGCCACCGCGTTGACCAGGCGCGCCAGCGAGGCTGCATCCAGAGTACCATCCCCGCGGGTGAGCACCCCTGTCCCGACCTTGATTACAATCACGTCCTTGTCCGGCATCGTTGCTACTGGGTATCGCGCTGTCTTTCCCCCGGTTCACATGCGTTCCGGCACTTCAATCCCAAGCAGGTGCAGCCCCTTCTTCAATGCACGGGCCGTCAATTCGCAGAGTACCAGTCGTGTCTTGCGCACCGCTCCCTCCGACTTGAGAACCGGACAGGACTGGAAGAAGGAGTGATAGGCCCGGGCCAGGTCAAGCAGGTAGCTCGTGAGGAGATTCGGCCGGAAGTCATCCAGGACCACCGGCACGGTTTCCCCGAACCTCGCCAGCATGCGGGCGAGATGAATCTCCTTCTCGTCCCCAAGGACCAACCCTTCACCATCAAGCGCTACCTCTTCCTCCAGCTTTCCAAAGATCGAACGACAACGCACATAACTGTATTGCAGGTAGGGAGCCGTATCGCCTTCCATCGAAACCATTTTCTCCAGGTCGAAGATATAATCCGATGTCCGGTGGTGCGAAAGCTCCATGAACTTCACCGCACTGAGGCCAATCAACTCCGCGAGCGCCTTCCTCTCACCCTCGTCTTCCACCCGGGTTCTGCCCTCCGAACTCTCCCGGGCCGCCTGAATGGCATCCGCCAGCAGGTCACTGAGAAGGGGCAGGTCTCCTGATCTCGTCTTGAGCGGTTTGCCGTCCCGACCCAGGATCGTCCCAAAGGAAACATGTTCCAGTTCGATCGCGCGCCCCCGCCGGGCCGCCACCGCGAAGAGTTGCCTGAAGTGATCCCCCTGCCGGTGATCCACAACGTACCAGGCCGCATCCGCGGACAATTCCTCAACCCGGTAATCCACGGTCGCGATGTCGGTGGTGGCATAGTTGAAGCCCCCGTCGCTCTTGCGCACGATCATGGGCCTGGCCTCCCACTCTCCATCCTTCTGAATCTTGAAGGGGTCCTCCCTCGGCTCCTGTGAGTCATCGGAGAAGACACACACCGCTCCCTCGCTCTCCCTTGCCAGCCCACTATCCACGAGGTCTTCCACAACGCCCGGCAACCGGTCATTGTAACAACTCTCCCCCAGCCAGTGATCGAACCTGACATCGAGCCGGTCGTAGATCACCTGCAACCCAGCCCGCGAGAGGCTTACGCACTCCTTCCAGATGGCGAGATTCTCGGTGTCCCCCTGTTGCAACGCGACAAGCTCCTGCCGGCACTCCTCCTTGATCCCCTCGTCCTCCGCGCACTTCCCGTTCGCAAGCCGGTAGAGACGCAGGAGTTCGTTGAGAGGATCCGCGTCGAGAGCCGCGCGATCGAGCTCCCGCTTCCAGGCCCAGATCACCATCCCGAACTGTGTTCCCCAGTCCCCGATGTGATTATCCGTGATGATCTCATGACCCAGGAAGCGCCCCACACGCGCCAAGGCGTCCCCGATAAAGGTCGACCTGAGGTGACCCACGTGCATCGGTTTCGCCACATTGGGCGCGCTGAAATCGATCACAATGCGGCGCGGGACCTCCACCCGGGCAACCCCGAGCCGGTCATCTCCAAGCAGGTCCTCCAGGTGTCCTGCATAAGCATCCACCTTGACCCGGAAGTTGAGGAATCCCGGACCGGCAATCTCCACCTCGGCAAGATCGGAAACCTCGGTTGCCTCGGCCACGGACTCCGCCAGGGCCCGCGGATTCTGCCTCGCCTCCTTGGCCAGAACCATCGCGGCATTGGACTGATAGTCACCGAAGCGAAGGTCGGCGGCCTGGGTCACCCCAACCTTCCCAAGGCTCTCTCCCTCGATTCCGCACGCCGCGAACCCGGCCAGCAGGCGTTCCTTCAGTGTCTCAGCCAGTGTCATGGTAGATGCCTTGTTCTCCCTCCCCGGTCAGGACTTTGAGCGTTCGCCTCCCGGAAACGAATGACCGCTAACATTTCATCTTCCGAAAACGGAGCCTAGAAAACCCCGAAACACAATTTCAGGTCGGCTGCTCCTCACACGAGGCCAGCACCTCCAGCAGTTCACCCGGACCCTCCGCCTCCGTCATTTTCCGACGTACTTCGCACTGCGAGAACAGGCTTGCGATTGAAGCCAGGGTCTGCAGGTGAAGATGAGGCTGGTTCTTCGGCACGATCAGCAGGATGACGAAATGCACGGGGGCATTGTCGCAAGCTTCAAAATCAATTCCTGCCCGGGAGCGTCCGAGAATGGCGACCGGTTCCTCGACCCGGTGGCAGTAACAATGGGGAATGGCCACCCCGTGCCCGATCCCCGTACTCACCTGCTCCTCCCGCGCATGCAGGGCTTCCACAATGTCCTCCCGCCGCTCCTCCTCAACATGTCCCACCGAGACGAGGTGATCCACCAGCTCCCCAAGAGCCTCCCAGGGCGTTTCCGAGGACAACTCAGGAAGGATACAACGCTCCGAAAGAAGCGATACAAGTTTCATGACTGGCGGGGGTAGACGCCTGCTGGCGCCGGGGGTGAGAGATGCCGGTAGCCTCATTCCCCCTTACTGGCAAGGGCTTTTCCGCGTCGGGCGCCGGCCGGCTCGACGCGAGGCTTCAAATTGCCCCCTTCTGGTCGAAGGACTTGACCTTGCCCCTCCCCGTCCGGACATTCTGCAGCATGCGCACGACCCTCTTCGCCGCTGCAGTCTGCGTAAGCCTGTTGCTGGCCTCCTGTGAAACCGTGCCCACCTCGAAATTTGGTGAGCCCAACATGGGCGGTCCCACCAGGGAGGACCGCCGGGCCTCCATTGCCAATGAACAAACCGGGGACTTTTATATCGGCAGGCGCTATCATGTGAACCGGACCTGGTGGTGGGGCTACCTGCGCCGCCCCGGCCAGCCTTGGTCGAAAGGCCGTCTCGTGGTCTTCAATCAAAACGTCAAACGCAGCCCGGACAACCTTCCTCAGGAAGGCCCCTACGGAGAGCGCTACGCTTACGATCACAACTACGAATACAGGATCTGGGGAACCTTCACCGGAGAAGAGGTCTACGAACCGAACAGCAACCAGTTCCTGCCCGAGTTCCAGCTCACGGACTACGAACTGCTCAATCAGGACCCCGGCTGGCTCTTCTACCCCTCCGATCACTACGATCCCCTCCGATTGACCCTGAAACCCTGAACGTGCGCTGCCCATCGGGGTGGTCCCGGATCCACCGCGCGGCTCACAATGATCGCTGCTGTCCCGGGCGCCCCATCCGATCTTCGCGTTCCGGGGAACTAACTGGAGGACGCTCCCCGAGCGGGAGAATTCGGACCTGTTCAACCGGAACCCTTCCTCTTGTTTTTATTTGTCATTTCATTTCATGGCCGAATCGAGGCCAGGAAGGTCTGAGAGCGTTTTATTCTTAAATAAAAGATACAAATCGAAAAAAGGAACTAGCTAGCGCTCCCTCGAATTGTCTGTTTCCGTCAAATACTTCCTCGTTTCTCGTCCGCACTCCTCACTCTTCTCGCCCTAGTCGGCAAGCAGGCGGTTCTAAATTGCATCCGGTTTTTTTTGAACATCAATGCTCTTGGAGAGACAAACTTTGCGACACAAAGCTTTGCTTTTTTCTCCTTCGAGCATGCCCACCTCCCCGACCCACGTCCTGATCATCCCGGCCCTCTGCCGTGGCGAGCGCACGCTTCTCTCAACCTGGATTGAGGGAGCCCAGCGGGATTCGCTTCGGACCTGCGCGATCCTGATCGTCGCCGGATGCGGAGCATACGGCTTTACCATCGGCCTCCGGAATGGCTGGGAAATGGCCGCCTACGTGGCGCTCAAACTTCCCGCCATCATTTTTCTAACCCTGTTCCTCAACGGAATTCTCAACGGAATGCTCGGCCTCGTCCTGGGCAGCGGAATCGGTTTTCGACAAAGCCTCCAGTTCCTCCTGACCGGGTTCGCCATTATGAGCATCATCGTGGGTGCTCTCAGCCCCGTGACATTTTTTGCCACCCTCAACATGCCGGACCCGGGCACGGCGGGAAGCCTCACCTGGCACGGGCTCAATCTCCTCCTGCATACCACAATCATCGCCTTTGCAGGGATCCTCGCCCACTACCGCCTCCTCCACTACGTCCGCGAATTTGCCGACAACCAGCGGGCCGGGACACATGCCTTCTTCGCCTGGCTGGCGGGAAACCTCTTCGTCGGAGCCCAGATTTCCTGGAATCTCCGCCCCTTCTTCGTCTCCCCCGGCCTGGAAGTCGAATTCCTCCGCGCCGACCCCTTTGATGGCAGTTTCTACGAAGCGGTCTTCCGAGCCTTCCGCAACGTTTCCCCGATCTAGAACCAATCAAATCCTGCAAGGAACCGAAACCACAGAACCAAACGATCCATGAGTGACCAGCCGAAAGACGACTCCCCTCCTCTCGATCCATACGGAGGATTCGAAAGACTGGAGGGAGGCGACGACTTCCCAAACATCATCAACAAGCTTCTCAAGAAACCCCTCTCCCTCATCTACAACCTGGAAATGGACGATGAGACCGGCCGGAACATTCCTGTCCGCCTGCTATTCATCAGCATCGGCTGTCTGGCGGTCTTCGGACTCGTGGTCGGCACCTTCTCGTGGGAACGCCAGCTCTGGGCCGCCCCTCTGAAGATTGTTTCCGGTCTCCTTTTCAGCGGACTCATCTGCCTGCCGAGCCTTTACATCTTCGCCTGCCTTGGCGGACTCAATGCCCGGTTCCGCACCATTGTCGGGGTCCTCTGCGGATTGATAGCCCTCTCCGCCCTCCTTCTGGTCGGCTTTGCCCCCGTTGTGTGGCTCTTCAGCGTTTCCAGCACGTCGGTTACTTTCCTGGGGGTTCTTCTGCTCACCCTCTGGATCGTATGCGCCAGCTTCGGACTCGTCCTCGTCTTCCGGGCCGGACGCGCCCTCGGCATGACCAATACCGGGCACCTTGTGGTCTGGTGCGGCGTGTTTCTTCTGGTCACTCTCCAGATGACCACCACCTTGCGCCCCATTATCGGAAGCGGTGACAAACTTGTGAACTTTGAGGAAAAGAAGTTCTTCCTTGCCTACTGGGGCGAGCAACTCACTGCGGACTAGGCGGAGCAGGCAAACGGTCCGGTGACAGGCAGCGGAACGCAACCTCTCTTCGAAGGCTCCCTAGTATTTCCTCCACACCGCTGGAACAAAGAGCACGAGAACCGCATACAGCTCGAGGCGTCCCAGAACCATGAGGAGAGAGAGGAACAGGTGGGTAACCGGCTGGAAATGCGCATAGTTGTCGGCAGGCCCGACCTCTCCGTAACCCGGCCCAATGTTCCCAAAGGTCGCCAGCACGGTTGCCACCGTGGTTTCAAAATCAATCGTGCCGTGACCCGTCTCAATGACAGCCACAACGACCATTGACACAAGAGCCATCCCGGCGAAAAGAGCGACAAAGAGCACTGTCTGGGCCCGCGCAGTATCGTCGATCGGGTTGTCGTTGACCTGCATCCGCAGGATCTGATTGGGCCGAAACGCCTTCACGATTTCCTGCGAGGCGGAACGGACCAACAGAATAAGTCGACTCACCTTCATCCCTCCCGAGGTCGACCCTGCGCAACCACCGGCCAGCATGAGAACCAGCAGGATGAAGTAGACCGCCACCGGCCATTGTTCGTAGTCGGCCGTGGCATATCCGGTCGTGGACGCGATCGAGATTACCGTAAAGGCCGCACCCCGGAGAGCCTCTCCCGCCGGTATGTTCCCTCCCCACGACCCAACCACCCACATCCCGGCAATCCCGCAGACCACAAGGACGAGATACCACCGCACCTCCTCCAAGCGCCTCAACCGGTCCCAGTCCCGGCGCAGGATCACCACATAGATCAGGAAGCTCATACTTCCCAGGAGCATGAAAAGCTCCAGCCAGAGCTCAATCAGGAGCCCGTTGGTCAGACTGGAAAAGTAACCGATGCTCTCGTTGTGCGGGCTGAAGCCCCCTGTCGCCACCGTGGTGAGCGCATGGGCGACAGCATCAAACCAACTCAAGCCGAGAAAACGTAACCCGAGGAGACAAACAAGGGTGAGGGCCAGGTAAATCTTCCAAAGGGTTAACGCCGTATCGTGAATCCGCGCGGTCGCCGCCTCCCCCGGCTGAAAGGAAGACTCGTTCCGGAAAAGAGATTTCGCTCCACCTCCCACGGTGGAAAGCAGGGCCACAAAGAGAACAAGGATTCCCAGCCCCCCCAGCCACTGCATGACCGACCGCCAGAGCAGGATTCCCCGGGGCCACTGGGTAAGATCCGCAATCACGGTGGAGCCCGTGGTCGTAAACCCCGAGACCGACTCGAAAAGCGCCGCAGCCGGAGGGAGGCGAGGCTCAGCCAGCAGGAACGGAATGGCCCCGAAAACCGCGCTCAGGATCCATCCCAGGCCCACGATCATGACTCCTTCGCGCCGGGGGATCCGCTCGAAGCGCCCTCGCCCAAGCAGAAAGAGGACCATCCCGACCAGAAAGGTCATTCCCCCGGCCGCCATCAGAGGCAGGACCCCCGCGCCCAGTTCGTCCATCGGATCAAAGTAGGCAAAGAGTCCGCAGGCGGCCATGGCGACGCTTTCCAGCGTCAGCAGCAATCCCAGTACTCTGGCAAGCAAACGAAAGTTCATGTCCTCATGCGATCACTCAAACTCTCCGTCATCCCGGGGGCCTCCCGTACTCAATGAAGAAGCTTCAGCAGCTTCTTGAGCACCTTTGGAGATACCATCGCGTAAATCCGGTCCCCCGGTTCCAACACATCATCCCGGCCCGGAACGATGGCCTTGAGGCCCCTGAGCAGGCCCACCAGCACCGCGCCAGCGGGCCAGTCGATATCGCCCACCTTCAAGCCCGCCACCTTCGCGCCTTCGGCCACGTCCGTCTCGATGACCTGGCCGGCAGTAAACTTTTTGACCACACAGAACTTCTCGGTCGTCAGGTAACGCTCAATATCCCTCCGGGTGGCTTCTCGGGGGCTGACCGCCGCCACCACCCCGAAGTGCCTCCCGCTTGAACCAATCGCGTGTGCATAGTCGGCCCGATGGATGATCGTCAGGCAGTTTCTGGTCCCGATGTTGTTGGCCTGAAGGCAGGTCATGACATTGTCCTCGTCACTCTCACTGGTGGCCACAAAGAAATCCGCTTTCCCGACCTGCTCCTCTTCCAGCTCGGCCACCACCGTTGCATCGGCATTGATCACCGTGGTGTCATTCAGGCGCTCGGTCAGCTCCTGGCAGAGCTTTTCATCCTTCTCGAAAATCCGAACCCGGCAGTCCCAGCTCTCGAGCATCTGCGCGAGAGCAAATCCATACTCGCCACCCCCGAAGATCACCACCCGCATCGTTTCACCCCGCTTGCCGCCCTTCTGCAGGCGTTCCGCCAGCGTGCGCAGCCTCCGCGGCTCCCCGAAGATGGTCACCACGTCTCCCTCCTCCAGCACCGAGCTGGCTTCGGGCACGAAGCTTTCCCCCTCCCGCGTGATGGCCGCTACCCGTGTGCGATCGGGAACCTTCAATTCCTCGAGGGTCGACCCTGCCCCGTCACTCTTGGCGCCCACCCGCACCTGTTGCACCTCGATCTTGCCCCGGGCCAGTTCTTCCACCGACAGGGAATCCGGATTCCGGATGAACTTGGCGAGTTCGATCGCGGTCAGACGCTCGGAACTGAACATGTGATCGATCCCGAAGTGGCCTCTGAAGTCAAAGAGCCATTCCTCCCGCTGGAGTCCCGGGTGCACACGACTGGCAACGGTCTCAACCCCCATCGCCTTGGCCATCGAGGCGCTCATCAGGTTCACCGTATTCTCACTGGTCAATGCCAGAAAGAGGTCACACTCCCCAATGTTCGCCTGCGCGAGGGCATGCACGCTGCTGCCGTCATCACAGATCACCTTGGCATCAATCCCCCGCTCAAAGTCTGCCACCAGCCGTGGATCGGAATCGATCACCGAAATGCTGTGTGCCTCGCCCGAAAGCTGCGTGGCCAAGTGCCGGCCAATCTCACCAGCTCCGACGAT
>CAWWCX010000157.1:0-8573 GCA_963935445.1 uncultured Roseibacillus sp. | reverse complement strand
ATCTAGTACGGTCTCGTGGGCTCGGAGATGTGTATAAGAGACAGCATCTTCCGCGGCAATACCACGGTCCCATTGTAATCCGGCAAGGGTGAGAACTGCCATTCCCTGCCGGAACCTGGTGGCACACATCGTTTTCTTTACCGGAGACTCCACGAACACTTTTTCAACTTTGACTTCCAAACCAAACATTCCTCAATCCATCAGGAGCCCCACGCAGACCACGGTAAGCATGGAGACAACAATCGCCACCAGCACCGGGCGGATGACCCCCACGAACCGCCGTTCCTGACGCGGGCTCCCCTTCCCATCCCCGAGGAGGACACGAATGATCGATAGCAGCAGGATCGCAGGGCCTACACCGAAGGTCGTGAAGGCCTTTGCTACGGCGTTGACGCCGTGAGTCGCGACCGCATCCGGGCCCAGACCGTCGCGGAGAATCCAGGCAAATGGCGCGACAAAAAGCACCGCCACGAGAAGCAGGGCGTCGATAAGAATCAGGAGAACCGGCCGCAGCGCCATCGGGGGGCACGATGCCTCGATACTTTTTTTCACCAAGTTGAAAATCGCGCGCTGCGGTCTCGGTTTCATAAGAGACAGGCAGCGAATCGAGGGAGTGAGATCCAAGGTTCTGCCACCAAAACAATTGATACACAAAAGACTTTAGCGATCTCACTCCTTCGAGGACACTGCCTTTTTCCTGTACCGGTTGCCCTTGCTGGAGCTCATAACAACCGCCTAAATAGGCGCCAGCGACATGCTCGGAATCACAGCAGCCATCCAGTTCCGCACCCCTCCGCATCTCCGCGCCTTCGCATTGCTCCTTGGAGCTGCAACCATCCCTCCCCTCACCGCCGGCGAAGACCCCGCCGCCCGGACGGATTACCACTTTAACGGGACTATCACCCGCCCCGTCCTGGAGAACTACCTCGCCCGGAGCGCCACCGTTGCCTCCCTCCTCCATCTTGCCTCCGACGATGACCTCCGCATGATGAAAAACACCGGGGTTAAGTTTGCAGGCCGGGTCATCTGGATGTGGGGTGATGAATCCCGGATCGACGACCTCGTCAACAAGGGCGCTCCCTTTGTGAAACGGCTCCACGCAATGGATCCGGACCTCATCCTGCAGGGAGCAATCTTCGAGATCGTCACCCGTGATGTCGACCAGATCGCGATCCCGCCATCCGTCCTTCGGGAATTCGGATTACCTCCCGAGTCACGGAACTTCAACTATCGGAAGATGCTGTACGGCTTCAGGCACCGGCACAATCACTGGCACGAGGGCGCCTCCGTGCCCGACATGAGCAGACTTGAGACGAGGATGTGGTTCTTCTACGTGGCCAAGCGCTGGATCGACATCGGCCTGGAAGCCATTCACCTCGGACAGGTGGAGATCATGGACGACTGGGACCGAAGCCACCGGCACTGGCGGGACCTCATCTCCCGCATCCGCAACTACGCTCACAGGCACGCTCGTCGCAAGCTGGTCCTCATCGATGCCCATGTGCCCAGCGGCGGCATCGTGCATGATGGAAAACTCATGTTCGACCTGCACTCCTTTCCGTCACGCCCCAAGTCCGTCGAGGGCCAACCTCATAAGGCCATTCTCGAGAAGGGCTTCAGTGATTCCATCTACGGCCGCAGCAAGGGTGGACTTACTCCGAGTGGGTGGCGCTGCGACTCCTTGCCCTACATCGTGGAAATCGATAACTTCGGCCCTTCCGACCATCCCGGGCAATACCGGGCCGGCGACACGATCCACGTCTGGGGCTGGGATGAAATCAACTGGTTCAGGAAACAACCCGAAGCCTATCGCAATGAATGGCTCCGTTACGCCTACGAATGGGTGCGCAAGACGGATCCAAATGGCTACTTCCAGCTCCCCCTCCGCCGTTTCGAGCATTACAGCGCCAGCATGACTGGACCGCGAGGCATGCGGCAGGAGGAAACCATCAAGGCGATCTGGGCAGGCATCAGATAGGACACCTCGCATCCCGCGCTCCCCGCCAGATCTGCTGGCCCTGAATTCAATTCATCTGTGACGGGCCGGGTGCTATCCTCATGGCGAGACTAGGCCGCTGCCGATCCCGGACAGACTCTCCACACCATGCTTTTAGACCTGATCGTTCTCCTGGCCCTCATGTTCGTATTCGCCCGTCATGAGGCGGAGTGGGAACCGACCTCCGCACGATCAGGAATCTACTTCTGGTATCTAAATCCAAAGGCAGTCCTCATCTTCCTGCCCCAGTTCACACTGTGCCGGTTCCTCATGGGGCAATTCTGGGGCTACGGGCAGATCCTGATCCTCCTCCTGTTCTTTCTCCCGCTAGCCCCTCTCCTTCACAAATTCTTCTATGTGCCCTGGCGCAAGGCATTCATCATCTCCGGATGCTTCCTGATCTACATGATCATCGTGGCAGCAGGCATCTACAGGGAGAGGGCGGAGGAAGCCAAATCGCGCCCGGGCGACGGCCTCGAGCAATTCCTCCCCCAAGCGGAAGACACCCCGGCAAGCGACAGGCTCACCACCCCGGACACCTCGCCACGAAAGGAGGCAGGGAAGGCATCCGGTCACTTCCGACCGGACACCTCCCCGGAAATCAGCCCGAATCAAGCCCCTAGTTCTTGGTGCTGATATTACTCGTTGCCTGCCCGCCCGCGAGTGGCGACCAGTGCATCGCCCGGAATTTCCAGCCATCCTTTTCATTCACGAACACGATTGTTGCCCTCGTCATGTAATGATTCACCGGAGGGCGCCCCTCCACCTTCTCCGAGCCTTCCGCATAAAACATCGCAACCGCCACCTTGCCCGGCTCGACCGGGATGACCGTCAGGTCCTTGGGGGGAACCGTATTACTTTCAATGGCGGGCAGATCCTGCTCCTGCTTGGAAGTCACAACGTTCAGAAGACCGCCACTGGACCAGAACTGGTGGGAACCCTTGCTCGAATTCATGGGCGTCCAATGCTTCTTGTTGTTCACCAGTTCATACATCTCCAGAACAGTTTTCGTAACCTCTTCAATATCCTTGGCCTCCTGAGCCTTCCCGTGATGCTCAGCAAAGGCTCCACCCTGGCAGAGTGAGGCGAAGGCGATTGTCGTCATTAGTGTTTTCATATCTTCTATCTTGAGCAGTCACCCGCGATGCCAACTGAATCGGAACAGATGGGGAACACCACGGATATTCGCTGGCACAAACGCATTACAGCCCGCAATTGTATCACTTTCCCGGGCCTTTCGCAGGGCAGGAGCAGCGCCTGGGCCTTGACTACCAGCATCCACAAGCCCACTTCTTGGACGAACGCATACTTCGGATGAAGCTACTGGCCCTGTTCTCCTCCTTCCTCCTCGGCGCAGCACCTGATTCCCGGGCAGGAAAAATCTATTTCACCGATCGTGGACGCGGACTCGTCCAGCGCGCCAACCTTGACGGAACAACAGTGGAAACACTTTCCTCTCTTCCCGGCAGCAACCTCCGGGGCATCACCCTCGATCTGCCGGGTGGAAAACTGTATTTCTGCGACAACGGAAGCGACCACATTTACTCCGCCAACCTCGACGGCTCCAATCGCGTGGCCATTGTCTCCAGCGACCTCGGGTTCCCGGCCGACATCACCCTCGATCCCCTGACACGAAAACTCTACTGGTGTGACCGCAACAGGGACCGCATCGAGCGCTGCAATCTCGACGGGACTGAACGGGAAACCGTCCTGACGACCGACCAACCCTACTACCTCGACCTCGACCCCGAAGGGGGCAAGGTCTACTGGGGACACTTCTCCCGGGGGAGCATCTACCGGGCCGACCTTGCCGACGGCCGCAACGTCGAAACCCTCGTGACCGGACTGACCACCGTCCGCCAGGTCCAGCTCGACCTTCAGGCGGGATACATCTACTGGTGCGACCGCAATGCGGTTCCGGCCCGGATTCAGCGCCGTCTGATTGAGGGCGGACCGGTTGAAAACGTCTACCTTGGTCTCGACACACCTCACGGCATGACCCTCGATCTCGCCGCAGGAAAGATCTACTGGGCGGACACGGGCACCAACAATCGGGCTGGCACCCTGGGGGCGAGGGCAATCTGCCGCGGGGACATGAATGGGAGCGGCCCCATTGAGATTCTGGCCACAGTATCCCAGCCATGGGATGTCGTCGTGGACCCCTTCATTTCCAGTTATGCGGAATGGCGCCAACGCTTCCTGCCAATCGACACCGTAGACGACGAGCCCGGCGACGACGCCGATGGGGACGGCATCATCAACGCCTTCGCCTACGCTCTCGGCAAGGATATCCCGGTTTTTGCTCTCAACCCCCCTCGCCTGGAATACGCAATCCGCAACGACGTGACTGATCTCGCCGGCTTGCGAATTGAGATCTCCACGGACCTTCGGAACTGGCGGCACAACCAGGACGGTGGCGATCCAGTGACCCTCGATTTTCAAGTCCCGGGCCCACCCGGCTCCCCTTTCCAAATCCTCCGAACGGAAATAGCGCCTCCCTTCCGCGACGCATCCTGCCTCTATTACCGGTTTGTCATCCCACCGGGCGAGCGACCTGTCCTTCCCCCTGGTGCCCTGAATCAAAACCGGTGACACAAACACACCCTGTAAAACTCCTTGAACGATGAGAGCCCATGCCTGGAGCAGAGCGGGAGCCCGGCATACGCAACACCCGATTGACCCAACCCATTCAACCACGACCACCTGAAGTCCATCATCGCCCGTCCAGCCCTCCAATCCTGGCACTTGGGATAACCACCGGAACCACTCTGAAGAACAATGCCTCGTTTTCGGACCCCAGCAAACCATCACAGCCAACGACACTGCCGTCATCGACGCGACAGGGATTCTGTATCGCCTCCCCTCCTGTTCCCATCCGAGCTCCGTGGGCAATCGCGGCAACAAACAGTGATTCCCAAGGGGGCTCCTTCCGGGACATAGGTAAAATGGACTCCCCCATTCCAGAGCGCTCCAAAGAGGAGGAGGTCGACAGCCCACCTGCTCAACCCAAAGGCGAGGGCGCTCCTCCGCCTCTTCCGTCAGGCCCCGGGCCCGCTCCTCCGGCTCTTCCACCTCCTGCACCTCCTCCACCTCTGCCGCCAGCCCCCGGGCCCGCATACAAGAAAAACAGCAGTCGCCGTGGATCAATTTGGTCTGCGCTGCTGTGGGCTGCCATGGTGGCTCTCCTGCTGGTCGGCTGGTTCCTGCAGCAAGCCGGCTTCGAATCCATCAGGAAGATGCGACAACTCGAACGCATCCCCCTCGTGGAGGCCCACGCCCTCATTCCTGGTGAAGTCGCCATGAACGGGACGGCCCTTGATGACGGGCCCAAGATCCCGGGAAAATACACCGATATCGAAAGTTTTTATCTTTACTGGACCGCCGAGAAATACGTCGAGAATGACGACGGAGGAAGCTGGCAGCTAAAGGACTCCGGAAGTCGATATGCCGACAGCTTCGTCATGGCCGACTCCACCGGCGAGGTCGATGTCTCCCTTACCCAGTTGATTGGCAATGGAGCCAGACCCGGCCTGAACCTTGATCACAGGCACAGAAGCGGCAACTGGCGTTACTCGGAATACCGTCTTGATCCGGGAGAGCATTTTTTTGCGTTCGCCCGGGCCGAGGCACAACATCCTGAGGGGAGCGGCCGTGAGGGAGCCTCTCGATACCGACTCACCTTCTCCCCACGGAAATCCTCCTTCACCCCGATCCTTGATCAGGATGCTGATGCAACCTCGGTGCGCTCCGGCCAGGGCACCTCGGGAGTATTCGCCAGCCTCTTCAGTGTAGCAGCCTTTGCCTTTGGCATCATGCTGCTGTGCTTCAAGTTGAGGATCCACCGGCTACTTGTCTTCCTCACTCTCCTCAGCAGCCTCAATGTATTCACCCTCCTGCTCATGGGTCTGGGAATGCTGTCGGTGGACCTCAAGGACGGAGAAGAGCGCCTGAAGCGACATAACACAAGTGCGGCCGACGCCATTGCGCTGGAGCTCGACCTTCCTGAAGGGCGTTTCAACTTCTATGATTCTCTTCCCATCCTTCAGAATATGCCCGATGGCGCAAAACGAGATCGGGTGCTGGGTATCCGCGAGGACTACGCCGCCGCGATCGACCGCAGCAATGCCATCCTCGAGCGTTTCCCGGAACGCTATTTGGCCCCACTCTGGGGAGTGGAGAAGAAGACCTCTCTTCGGGTCGAGGCCGACAAACAGAATGCCGACTTCACGATCTCAAAGAGCCCGATCCCGGCCTGGGTGACCTCGATCGGCGGCCTCGTTGCCCTGTCAGGAGGCGTCCTCGGCAGCCTCTTCGGCTTCAGGAGGATCAAGGTAAAACGTTACATCGAGAACGTTCCCACCTCCCTCTCAAGCGGATTGGCCTATGGCCCAGCCGAAATCAAGGGAAAGGTCTCCCTCTACGACGGGAACGATCAATTCGTCACCGGACCCCTGACCGGGTCCCCCTGCTGTCACGTCCGTTATATGGTGACGGAAGAGCGCGGTTCCGGAAAAAACAGGAAAACCGTGACGATTGAGCAGTGGACCAGACAGAAGCCCTTCCTTTGCCTCGACGAGGGAGGCTGGAGCCGGGTCGTGCCAAAAGGTGCCGAAATGCGGGTTCGACTCTCGGCCCACCGAAAGTCGGGCCGAAGGAATTACTACGAATACAGCCTGACAGCGGGAGAGGACATCTACATTCTTGGCTCCGCGGATGTGGACCCCATCACCGGAGATTCACTGCAGGTCTCTGATGGGGATCATGAAGGATTTCCCTTCATGATATCCGACCGCAGCGAGAAGGAAACGATGCTGAGCGTCAGCAAGTCGGCCCTCGCGTGGGTGAGCGTGGGATTCATCGGAATCGTCATGCTTGTCATGCTCACCTTTGCAGGAACGGGCTCCTATTCCCCGACTGACTTTATCATCGCTGCTCTTACCGCGCCGGCGTTTCTCGTCTTCAGCACGTTCGTCCTGATGTTCAATGACCTTGTCTTCCTGCGCAACCGCGTCAAACGAGCGCATGCCAATATCGAGGTCGCCCTGAAAAAGAGGTTTGACCTCATCCCGAATCTCGAATCCATCGCCAAGACCTACCTCGCCCACGAGCAGGAGCTCCAGAAGCAGCTCGCAGAGCTCCGTGCCGGCACAAGACCACGGACAAGCTACAGCACCGGAGAAATCGATGCCGCCATCCGGAGCGATCAACGCGTTACCGAGCGCATGCTTGCCCTTCTTGAATCGTATCCGGAGCTCAAGGGAAACCAGGTGGTCGGAGACCTCATGAGCAGGCTCATCCGGGTGGAAAATGAGATCGCCCTCATGCGGGACGGGTACAACGACAGTGTCGAGTTGTATCGCACTGGATCACAGCGTTTCCCAGAGATTCTCCTGTCCAAGACCCTCGGGTTCAGGAACGCCGGTTTCCTCAGGGCCGAACTGGAGGTGCGCAAGCTCCCCGAGGTCAACCTGTCCCCTTGAACGAAGCAGGGTTGCAGGGCCAGCAAGTCGCCGGACGGCCGGAACCTACTCAATGCGGAACCGGTAGAAAAACGCACCCTGGTCCGGGGGCAACTCCATGCAGACCTTCCCATCCACCACCGAGACCGAATCGGCAGTCACCGAGAGGGGCGCGAAATTCTCCGCGTCGCTGGAGGCAATGAACGAGATTTTCACCTCCACGTTCCCCGCCTCATTCAACCCCATCGTGTAATCCGGCGAAAGGGCGCGGATCTGCTCCTCGGTGTAGCGTTCGTCCCTCTCGCTGATCGCAGCATCGCGCTCTGCGACAGCTGCATCGCGCTCCGCAAGGGCCGAGTCGCGCAACCCGAGAGCAGATGCTAATTGGGCCTCCAACTCCGCTATGCGCGGATCCGGGGTGTTCCAGACGGTCAGCTCAAGGTCCGTAAAGCCGAGGTCAACACCGCTGAAATTCACATTACTGACATCCGCAAGAAATAGGATCGTAAAGTCCAGGTAGGCCCCGGTGAGATCAGCCCCATTGAGATTAGCACCAGTGAGCTCAGCCCCACTCAGATCGGCACCCCTGAGATTAGCCCCACTCAGATCGGCATCGCTGAGGTCTACATCAATGAGGTTGGCATCCTCCAGGTTGGCCCCGGCCAACATCGTCCCGGACGCGATCGCGTACGTATTCCCGTTGGCAGTAATTGTCCCCGAGCGCAACCCGGTGTCTGGATCCTGGACCAGCTGGCCGAACAAAGGACCCGCAGTCAGCACTAAAAAAGCAATGATCGTCTCGAGCGGTGGAAATTTCATGATGCCACAACTACAACGTATGTGCACGATACACAAGCGACCAGCGCTCCCTCCGGGGAATCAACCTCCCACCCCTCCCCGGCCAGTCCGGCAGGCAGCTTCCCAGGGCCTCTCGCGGGTTCTGCAAGGCTACTCTCTCGCGTCTCAACCTTGACAGGGAAGAAAGGAGGGTTAGGTGTCATCATGTGAAAGCGCTCCTGGCTATCCTCTCGGTTCTCCTGCTGCTGGCATTGTCCGGCTGCGGTGATTCCCATGAAGGGGACCGCCCTTCAAAAGAAGCAGCAACATGAACGGGCACG
>CAWWCX010000156.1:0-8587 GCA_963935445.1 uncultured Roseibacillus sp. | reverse complement strand
GAACCCACCATGATGATCCCTGCCGCGATCACGAGTTGGGTAGGCTGGAAACTCAACCCCCCGATCGTCAGCTGGTGGACCTCGGAACCCCTGCTCAGGAGAACCAGGAGCATCACGACTCCGGCAAGGTACATGGGAATCCCCAGCCACATGAGCCAGCGGTAATCCACAAGAGCCACCGCAAAATAGACCAGACTTCCCAACACGATCCATACCTTCTGGCGATCGGCGAACCACCCGCCCCACAACTCGGGATGCGCGGCAAGATCCGGCACTGGAATATGCCGCGCCGCACTTTCGATGCTGAACACCCCGAAGACCAGCAGGCCATACATGGTGAGAATCAGCACCCAGTTCATTCCGAGAAATTTTCGGAAGAGCGGAGTCATGTCAGTTCACCCGGGCAGAATAGGACGACTTTGCTCTGTGACAAGGGGCGAGACTGGTCTTTGGGACAAAAGCGAACACTTCAACACTCGCAAGCCGGCTATTGCGACAAAACGCCCTGATCTTGAACGATGCGCTCTCGAGAGAACAGCCCCAGAATAGACCGTAATTTTCTTCCCGGCTATCCCTCAAGGAAGGAAGTCAGCGGGCTTGTAGCTTCAGCGTGATCTGTCCGCAGGGCCAGGCCGGCCTCATAGGCCTCGCGACCAGCTGAGACCGCGCCCCGAAAGGCATTGGCCATCGCTACCGGGTTCCCAGCCGCCGCTATTGCCGTATTCACCAGAACAGCGTCGGCCCCGAGCTCCATCGCCTCCGCGGCGTGACTGGGGGCCCCGATCCCCGCATCCACTACAACGGGGACATCAGCTTGCTCGACGATAATCTGAATCTGGTCCCGGGTTACGAGTCCGCGGCTCGAACCAATCGGGGCCCCAAGCGGCATCACGGTCGCGACCCCGACCTCCTCAAGCCGTTTGGCAAGCACGGGATCCGCATTGATATAAGGCAGGACGACGAACCCTTCCTGCACAAGAATCTCTGCGGCCTGCAACGTTTCAATCGGATCCGGGAGCAGATAATTGGGGTCCGGGTGGATCTCAAGCTTGATCCATTTCGGCAGGCCTGCCGCAGCTGCCAATCGGGCCAGCCGGACCGCCTCCTCGGAGTTCATCGCTCCACTGGTGTTAGCGAGGACGAGATACTTTTCCTCATTGATGTGTTCGAGGATGTTCGCGAAGGGATCATCCTCCTGACCGAGCTGCGCACGCCGCAGCGCAACAGTCACGACCTCCGTGCCTGAAGCCTCCAGGGATTCCCGCATCACGTCCGGCGAACCGAACTTCCCGGTTCCAAGCAGGAGACGGGAGCCAAATTTGCGTCCGGCAATTTCTAGAGACGTTCCCTTCACAGTCAGGACGGGATGAGATCCCCAACCGCAGCGCGCTCCTCCCGTAATTCCTGAACCGATGCCTCGATCTTCTTCGCAGAGAATTCGTCAATATCCAGGCCTTCGACGACTGACCAGTTGCCTTCCCCGTCGGCGCGAACCGGCATGGAGGCGATCAATCCCTCGTCGATTCCGTACTGACCACCGGAGCGAACGGCCACACTGAACCAGTCTCCCTCTGGCGTGGGTGAAACAAGACTCCTTACCGAATCTATGGCCGCATTTGCCGCCGAAGCTGCGGAAGACGCGCCCCGCGCCTGAATGATCGCCGCGCCGCGCTGTTGCACCGTTGTAATAAACTCGTTCTCTAACCAGTCCCGATCAGCAATGGCGCTGCCGGCCGGCTCTCCCCCAATCCTGGCATGGACGAAGTCCGGATACTGGGTCGCCGAATGATTTCCCCAGATACACATGTTTGAGACCTCGTTCGCATGAACGCCTGCCTTCGCCGCAAGCTGACTCTTTGCCCGGTTTTCATCGAGACGCATCATGGCGAAGAATCGTTCGGCAGGAACCCCGTCGGCATTGTTCATGGCGATGAGGCAGTTTGTGTTGCAAGGATTTCCAACCACCAGGACCCGGACATCATCCGCAGCATTCCGAGCAATCGCTTCTCCCTGACCGGTGAAGATCTTACCGTTGATCCCCAGGAGATCCCCACGTTCCATTCCGGCCTTGCGCGGGACCGACCCTACGAGGAGTGCCCAGTTGGACCCCCTGAAACCTTCGTCCAGATCCGCGGTGGGAGTAATCCCGGCGAGGAGCGGAAAGGCGCAGTCGTCAAGTTCCATGGCGGTTCCCTCCAAGGCGCCCATTGCAGGCTCGATCTCAATCAGCTTGAGATGAACCGGTTGGTCCGGGCCAAAGAGCGCACCGGATGCAATTCGGAAGAGGAGAGCATAACCAATCTGTCCGGCGGCTCCGGTGATCGAAACTGTGATGGGATCTTTCATGAAAATGGTTCTTGCCGTTTAGCGGCGGAGACTCCCGTGGTCAATGGCGGGTCACTGGGCAAACGCAAAAAAGACACCAATTCCGCGGTCCGACCTGATGTTTCCCCTGAAATTTGTGGTTGCCAAAAAGCGGCGAATCAGCATCATCAAAGGGTCTGAATCACTCGGCGGAACGATCGTTCATCCGTCGAGAATCGTGCGGAGCCACCCACGCCTTCTTCGTCGCCCAGGGGGTTTCGCAACGAATGCAACATCCCGGACGCTGGCCCGCCAGACATGTGCCCAGCGTGCTTCAACCCGCACTTATTCTCTCTCTTTGCTCTCCATGGCCGGACACCATAAATGGTCAAAAGTGAAACACATCAAGGCCCGGGTGGACGCCCGCAAGGGCAAAATGTTCAGCAGATTTTCACCGGAAATCTCAATCTCCGCCAGCGATGGCGGTGGTGATCCTGACCTGAGCCCCACCCTACCCAGACCATGAATTCTGATTCCAATTCCGACTCTGCGGGCTCCCAGTCACAGGGAGGCCATCGCCAACGTGACAAAAATGGGCATCACGGCCATGGCGGAGGAGGTGGGAAAAACCGAAGGCGCCGGGGACCAGTCCGCGGACGGGTCCGTGGAAAGAACCGCCGCCGGGGGAACGACCGGAACAGGGACAGTAACCACGAAATTGATGAGAGCGAAAAAAGACGGGATGTCGTGCTCACGGGCGCGCCCACTTCAGTTGATGGGATGCTCGAAATAGCCCCCAAGGGCTTTGGCTTTCTCCGTCGCCCTGAAAAGGATTTTGAGCAATCTCGCGAGGATGTGTTCCTTCCTCCTGAACTCATTCGCAAGGAAGGCCTCCGTCTCGGAATGTGGGTCCATGGAGTCGCACGGGAGGGCCATCGCGGGCCCCAGCTCGTTGAGGTCACCTCCGTAAATGGCATGGACCCGGAGAAAGCCCGCAGCCTGGCCTTCTTCGAGGAACTCAAGGCCACCAATCCGGTCAAGCGGATCCCCTTTGAGACCGACCCTGATCGCTACACGACGAGGGTGATCGACATGATTGCTCCAATAGGCAGGGGTCAACGCGGCCTGATCGTGTCCCCGCCACGATCCGGAAAAACCACCATGCTCCTGCACCTCGCTGAAGCCGTTCGCGAACGGTATTCCGAAAACCTTCACCTGATGGTTCTTCTGGTTGACGAACGCCCGGAGGAGGTCACTGAATTTAAACGCCAGTTACCGGAGGCGGAAATTTATGCCAGCTCCAATGACATGCCGGCCAAGAACCATTGCCGGCTGGCGGAGCTGTGTATCGAACGCGCCAAGCGCCTTGTCGAATCCGGGCAGGACGTCTTCCTTCTTCTGGATTCGATCACGCGACTTGCCCGCGCCTACAACAACAGCATGCGGGGAGGCAAGGGCCGCGGTTATCAATCCGGCGGTCTGGTGGCAGGAGCCCTGGAAATGCCACGCCGTCTCTTTGCTGCCGCACGAAACACCAGAGAGGCGGGATCGCTGACGATCGTCGGAACTGCACTGGTGCAGACCAATGCCAAGGCCGATGAAGCCATCTTCCAGGAATTCAAGGGAACGGGGAACATGGAACTGGTTTTGGACCGGAAAATCGCCGAACATTTCGTCTACCCCGCAGTGGACATCTTCAAGTCCGGCACCCGCAGGGAGGAACTACTTCTACCTGAACACCTTCTCCATAAGATCTATCTCATCAGGCGCGGTCTGTCCGGGCACCGACCCCTCGAAGCGATGGAACGGCTTCTCTTTTTCCTAAAGAAATTCCCCAACAACGCCCAAATGCTCCTGGAGATCAAGGGCTAGCCTTTCGGCGACTCTCCAAGCCCACACAACCCAAGTTGCTCCCAGATTGCTCACAGGGCGCAAAAACTCCTCAGGCGCTCGCCCTCAGGGGCGAGACAAAGAGGGACGACACTGCGCCCATACCTCCTGGCGCGCTGAACATACGTTTTCGGCGTTATCGAGAATCTTGCGAGAGTGACGAGTGCCGGCCATGATTCGTTGCAACTCGCTGGCAACCTGGATTTTACGACTCATTTTCCGCCTTTTGAGGCCTTTCCTTCTTCCCGCCGCCCGAACACCCTGGGAATCATTTCCACAGCTCCTGTTCTTGCGCTTCACCACCATCAGGGCGTTCGAGAAGTGCTGACAGCCTCGCGCTAGTCACCGTGTAACCCGGTTTATTCACATGCAGCCGGTCCGGCCATCCTTCACAGGTTTCTCCCGCATTCTGCCGAAGGATCAGATCCTTCAGACTAAAATTTTCGCACCCTTCGACTACCGCACTTCCCCGTTGTGTAACCCTGGCCCCTGTCGTATCCCGGTCTCCACCTGAGAACTCTCATTCATGACCGAACCTTACCCGGAGCAACACAGCGACAATGATGTCGATGTGGCGCTGATGGCCAAGGTTTCCCAAGGCGACCACGATGCCTTTGAAGAGTTGGTCCAGAAACATCAGCACGCCGTCGTGGGGACGGTGGCCAAGATGCTTGGGAGCTACGACAGCGCAGAGGATATTGCCCAGCAGGTATTCCTGCGCATCTGGAAAAGCGCCCCGCGATACAGGCCGACCGCGAAATTTACCACTTACCTCTTCACGATCACAAGGAACCTCGTCTTCAATGAGAGCCGGAGAAAGTCCCGGCAGAAGTTGCATTCCCTTGAAGCGCAGGAGGAGGACTGGCACCAGCAGATTCCAGATCAGGCCGATCAACGGCCCGACGCACAGGTTTTGCACTCGGAATTGCAGGGAGCCGTTGACCGGGCGATTGCTGCACTGCCCGAGAAACAACGTCTGGCTGTGGTTCTACGCCGGTACGAGCACATGCCCTACGATGAGATCGGAAAAATTCTCGGCCTCTCGATTCCCGCAGTCAAAAGCCAGCTATTCAGGGCCCGTGCAAGCCTGCGCGAAGCACTCAAGCTCTTCCTGGACGAGGAGACTGATTAGCCCCCCGCCCTATCGTCCGTCGGAAAGTGGCGCACCCGGATCAGCATTCAACCCTGGGGCATCCCTCGCCGAATCGGTAAGCAAGGCCCAGTTGATTTCACCATGGTCTATCCGCTGACTCTCAAATTCAAAGACCGCGTCTTCATTCCGCGGATCGATATAAGCGGCCATCTCAATAAAACAGCTCGCGAGCAACTTACCGCTCTCATCATCACTGGCATCCTTGCGCAGTAACTTTGCCCGCGCGAGAAGGAGTCTGGCAAATGTCCTTGGGTTGTAGTCACCTTTCTTGACATCCGGAAGCACCCCTTCGCGCAGCTGAAAGTTTACGACCATGGCCTGTTTGTTCCGTCTCTCAAGATGGAGAGCAAGGGCGAGAATCCGTCGCGCGTTTTCAAGCGACTCCTTGCTCGCCATCCTGCTCACAACATGGTTGGCCGCGTAGGTCGCCAGATTCGTCGCATAGCTGTTGCGCTCCTGCGCAAGCATCACATCGCCTCTGAACACCAGTTTTTGCACGACCGGTGCCCTGTATGCGAATGAATCGCTGCCGTTTTCACCCTGTCCCGGGAGATTCAGGACGGAAAGCAGAAGGATTGCGGTGACTTGCTTCAGCATTGGGAACGCCAGTATGATCCGGCTGAACCAATAACATCGCAAGTGGCAAATCCCTCAGCTTCCGCCGCCAAAGCTCAAATCCGGAGTCTTCTCAAGGAGCAACTCGAAGGAATGACCAAGGGCGATAGGGCCAGCTCCAGCCAGGAAATCTGCAACAGGCTTGCCCACTGGATCAACGCCCGGGGCGACTGTCGGCGCATCAGCATCTATTCCGCGCTTGCTACCGAGGTGGACCTGTCCTTCCTGCCGGCGGCACTCCATGCCTCCTTCCAGTTTTCATACCCGCTTGTGGCCGGTGCCAGGTTGCAGTTCTTCCGGGTATCCGACCAGAGCGAACTGAAGAGCGGCTCATATGGGATTCTTGAACCCGACCCCGCGATTCATGAGCCGGTCAGTCTATCCGATATCGATCTCTGCATTTGTCCCGGCCTCGCATTCAGCCCGGACGGAACGCGGCTTGGTCGCGGGAAGGGATACTACGACGCCATGCTCTCAGGCCTTAGGCCCGACACGCCCCGCATCGGCGCAGGCTTCGCACTTCAAATACGGGACTCCCTCCCTCGCGAAGAACACGATATCCCCATGAGTCATCTTGTGACTGAGAGGGAGGTCATGCCCATTCGGGCAGCTGCAAATTGAACCGCGGTATGCGAACGCAGACCCGACGACCCTTTTCGGTATATCCAAAAAAAGCTCCTTCGGCATGTCCGCTTCCACGCGCGACATGATAGCTATTGTAGGAAAACTCCTCGCCCGGCCCGAGGTTCGGCCTTTGCCCCACCACTCCCTCGCCCTCGACCACGAGGACTTCGTCTGTCAGATCCTCGCGGACCACCCACTTGCGCCCTTGGATACACACCCGCTCCACGGAATCATTCCTGATCTTGATGAAATAGACAAAAGGGTGAGGTCGGTCCTCCGGGTGATCAAGGCTGGGCATATAGATCACGTCGTCAACGACAACGCTCAGCCCTTCCAACTCTTCAAAATCGTCCAAGGCCCCTAGATTAATCCGCCGGGGATGAAAGCCAAGGACAACGATCGGCTGGCTTGCACGGGAAGCTGAGCACCCTAATGTTCCTGTCGTGCCTGCTCCCCCTGTAGCAATGACGATCGCCGGCTCTGATTCCTGCTCCGGGGCAGGCATTCAGGCAGATCTCAAGGTCTTTTCCCTGCTGGGTGTCCATGGGCTGACAGCTGTTAGCACGGTCGTTGCGGAGACTCCGCTGCGGGTTCACGGAGTGCATCCCGTTTCTCCGGCCGAAGTGCAGGAACAAATCAGATGTCTTCTCAACTGCTATCCCGTAACAGCAATCAAGACGGGCCTGCTAGGACCAGCATCCAACGTCATCGCCGTCGCCGACATGCTCCAGGGCTGCGATATGCCGATTGTCGTAGATCCTGTCCTCAGTTCTTCGAGCGGTACCACGTTCGGAAATGACGACATCCTTTCCGCCTACCGGGAACACCTCCTCCCGCTGGCCACTGTCCTTACCCCGAACCAACCCGAGGCAGAGAAGCTCCTTGGACTGCGCCCCGGGTGCCAAAAACCGGCGGATCTGGTTCGTATTCTGGCAAGTGAACTGAACACAGCCGCATTGCTGACCGGTGGCCACGGGACGGGAGACCAGGCTATTGACCTGCTGTGCCTGGAGGGTGAAGTCACGAGCTTCACCACTCCGAAGCTTGGATTGGCCTCCGCCCACGGAACCGGTTGCACCTTATCTGCTGCCCTGACGGCCCACTTGGCTCGGGGACTCATGCTGGCGGAAGCCGTCGACGGTGCAAAACAAGTTGTTACCCGCGCTCTCAAGGAGTCTTACCAGTGGGAGACAGACTGCTCTCTTGGCGAGTTGAGGGCACTGAACCAACTACCCTTGGAGATCTTGCAACGGCCTCCCAGCAAATAGTTGCGGACCTCGAATTATTCGCGAAAGTGACGGGGTGGCATCCGAGTCTGACTCTTACCCCGACTTTCACTCGGCAGAGACCGGCGAACCCTTTCAGGTCTGTATCTCGTGTGGACTTCCCCTGCGGGACGATCAGGAACGCCCCTATCTCGTGGCGAAGAGCTACCACCGGGGAGAGTGTATCTTTGAGTATGCGATCTGCGAGGATTGCCGATCCAACATGGCCCACGAATTTTCAGTGGAGTCCCGGGAGGCGCTCGCAGGATTTTTCAGGGAGCGCATCCGCGTTGAAGAACGATCGGCGCTCCTCGCACATGGCAACGATCCCGGTCCGTGGCTGGAGACATGTGCCGCATGCCAGACACCACGGAACCAGATGGAGAGCTACTCGATCGGTGGACTTCTCCTTGACGGTCAGATGGTTTTCGACCCCTACCCCCTCTGCCTGTGCGGGAAGTGCGAGGAAGAAATCCAGGAGCGCCTGTCCAAGCAGACAAGGGGAATGTGGGACGACTTCATGAATACCCATTTCGACGGTCCCCCTGCGAATACTGAGGACACTCCGGTCACCGGTCGCCCGATCCTGATCTGAAAGCCACAAAAGAAGACCTCTTTACCGGCAACGGATGAGGTATGTGGAGGGGAGATTATCGGCTGGCCCCATCACCCGCACCATGCTCAGGATACAGGCTGTCTCTTATACACATCTCCGAGCCCACGAGACCGTACTAGA
>CAWWCX010000155.1:0-8606 GCA_963935445.1 uncultured Roseibacillus sp. | reverse complement strand
GCCTCCTCAACCTCGCCCGGAGGCACCTTCAGGTCGTGGTGAAAGTGCGTCTCCGGGGTCAATCTTCCGGAATCGACCTGCAACGACCTTGCAACCTCGTTCCTCACCTCCTCATCCGCTATCCGGGGCGGAACCATGCCGACCCTTGCCGCCTCAAGAACCCGCACCGGATGCATGATCCGGTATCCCAGCCACAGGAGAATGGCCATCATTCCTGTCACCGCCCCAGCCATTGCAAACGGCCTGCCCCGCCCCATGAAATCATCCGGGAGAAAGAAGGCCGCATAGGACCCGGTGAGAAGAAGCAGTAGAAGTGCTGATACGGGGTTGCCCCAGGTGAGAAACCCCCTGGCCCGCACGTCGCCGACAAGGCGCAGGCCCAGCGCACCGGTGAGAGACTCGAAGAGGGCGGCAGCACCCTCCTCATCCCCCGCACGAAAATCAATTGCTCCATTCCTGATCTTGGACCGAACCAGCAGGCGAGCCCGTCCCCGAACCCTCTCCACGCTGGTAATTTCAGCGCGTCGGAACGCATGGAGCTTTCCCCTGATGGCTGAGCGAACCTCTTCGTCTCCTGCCTCGTTCCCCAGGCGGGCCACCGTTTCCGGGTCGACGGCCCGCGCCACGAATAGTGTTTCTTCCGTGAGGGCAAGCATGCCCACCTTGTGATCATCAACGGGAGAGGGCCACTCGCGACGCAGGGTAGTCTGGCGCATCATGGATCCAGGCCGGTTTCGCGCGCCCGGTAGTAACGCCGGATCGCGCCAGCAGCGCTCACATCTGCAAGTTGCTCCGATTCCCCGGAGAGAGTCAGCTCGGCAAGTGGGCTGAAGGTCTCCAAGTCAGAGGAATACTCCACCAGGTATGTCCGGCCAGCCGTACCATTCAGCACAAGGCGAAACTCGCTGTTAACGAAGCCAAGGAAGGCTAGCGAAGGAGCATCGGCTACCTCGATCGGGATACTCGCATTGGCCACGAGCGCCCCCCCGGCCCCGCTGTGCCCATTGTCATTGATCTCCAGCAGGAGGAGGTCCGGCCCAACGTAGCCTGTATCACCCGTATAAAGAATTCCCTCCGGATCACTGAAGGTCGCATTGATCATCTCCAGTGTGCCGTCCACCGTGACACTGGAAGATCCGTTCCCGGTAATGTCCCCGGCATCCAGTCCCCCGGGAACCAGTTCCGAGATTTCGATGCGACCCTCCGAGACGTCGAGGGCGACCCTCACCATCTCACCTGCCGCATCAGGATCACCGACCGAGACTCCCCCGATTCCAACCGTTACCGCCCTGGTCGCCTGCACAGTCTCCACCGGGACATTGAGAACCGGTGGGAGGTTGTCCGGGGCGACCGTCTTCTCAGAGATATTGAGGGTCGAGGTATAGACATTGTCTCCATTCCCCGGGGCGTTGTTGTTGTTTGCAGCCAGACCGGACACATAAAAAGTGACGTCACCTACCGCATCTGCGGGCGCCTGCCAGTTCACGGTAAAGGTGTGGAGATCATCGACCCGCGGGGCATTCCGGTGCCCCACCTGCCCACTCGACAAGATCCGCGTGTCTCCACTGCCTGCGCTGAACGTTCCGACGTCCACGAACTCGTTATCCGCATCGCGGGCCGCCATCGCGAATCCGAAGCGACCCTGCCCTGCATCGGCAACAGTCACCGTAATGGTATAGCCCTGCCCCGGCTCGTATTCGTCTTCGAGGCCCGAAAAATCCAAGACCACACTGCCGGGTCCCCCATTCGGACTCGAGGGGCCGTGGCATCCCGCACAGGACTGGTGACCGGGGGCTCCTGTGCGATTACTCGGGGCTCGGCCAGAGCTGGCCAGGGAAACATCTGCAAGGACGAGCATCAGGGCCATGAAGGTCCAGGACCCAATGCCGGAGGGGTTTCGATTGCTGTTCATGATTTTTGGGAGAATGCGCTCCTTTTCCAGGTTCCAACTCTCAGTTCCAGCTTACACTACAATTCAGAAAGACTCCATGGGCAGAATAGTCATTTATGCCCCCCGTGGAGGCTTCCTCATAATCCTGAAACTGATAGTGCAGCCGGGCACGCACGTTTTCGCTCACCTGCCAGGCCACACCGGCCTGGGCCGTCTGTTGCTGATACTCAATCCCAAGCGGGAACCCCTGCGTATTCCGGCCCTGGGAAAAGTCTCCCTGCGTAAACGCGTAATCAGCCACGAGATCGGTTCGCTCATTCAACGCATAGCTCCCCCCCACCTGAAGAGAATACACCTTCCCCTCGAAATCCCGGACCGCTGGGTCTCCGTTGCTCGCCGTTTCCGTCCGGCTGTCGTGAAAGGTGAAGGTGCCGTTCAGGGTCAATCCTGCGCGGGGTATCAGGACAACATTACAGCCATAGATGGAGGCGCTGTATTCACCCGCCAAATATTTCCCTCCCGGAGAGTCTGACGGTAGTCCGAAGGTTACCGGGTCCGTATCGGTACGATAATCGCTGCTTTGTACACGGTAAGTCAGGAGGGTGCGCAACCATGGCCTTGGCCGCATGTTGAGTCGGGCCTTCACCTGGTGGGTCTCCACTTCACGACCTCGTATGAAGGCAGAGTAGCCGGCGTCCGGATTCCCGAGGGAAGTGTCCCGCAGGTGGTCGTAGTGATCCTTCTCGTGCCCGTAGCGGTAGCGGGCACTCAAACTCCAACTGGTCCTGGGAGAAACATGAAAGCCCACCCGGTAATCCTGGTCGAGACTGGTCGTGCCGGTATCCCTCTGGAATCCCTGCAGCATGCCGGCCTCCTGTTCGAAGTGCTCTCCATTCTCCTGCTTCCAGCCCCCTTCGGCAAAGAGCACGGTGGAAGGCAATCCGGTATAACGCAAAGCGACTGTTTGCTCAGCCTGAAAGCTCTGCCTGTTGGAACCCACCCGGGAGGTAAAAAAGGCCGGAGCGGGCACTCCCGGATCCGGAAGACCAAAGAACAGGGTCGACGTTCCAACCGCACTCTGCCGCAGCCAGGTTCCCTGCAATCCGCCCGAAACCGTGAAACCCTCCCACGGGCCAAGGCGTGTATTGACGTTGAGCACATGCGACGTCCAATCCGTCACGATCGGGCGGGCCAGCCAATGCTCGCCGATGACGTTGGCCCCGGCCGGACTGACGGTATGCTGTTCAAAAGCCGCATCGGCATCCATCCGCGCAAAGTAGTAGCCTCCCGAGAGAAACCACCAGTCCCTGACCTGCTTCTGCACACTGGCCATGTTGCTGAAGCGCGTCGCATCATGGGATTCGTCAACCGTGACATAGCTATCAGGCACTGCCTCAAATCCCAGCGGACTTCCCTCCCTGCGACTTGTGGCACGACGGCTCCACTCAAAGGCGAACCTGTTCTCCATCTCAATGCCTGCGAATTCATGTCGCAGATCCGCACGCAAGAGGTGCAGGTTCTCTTCAATGCGCTTGGAAGCCGGGAACATGTTGCGGGTCTCCAAACCACCTAACTGGGTCGACGGCCCCCAGTGAAGGGTCGACTTCACCCCTTCACGGTACCGGAATTCATAACCCACAACCAACTCGGGCAGATCCGGACGGGTGAGTCCCACTTCGGCCCAGATCCGCCCCGTATCAACATGAAGATCCCGACCGAGGGAAAAGGAAGACGCCACCGACTCTGCAAAGGGAGCATAGTAGCCCCCGGTATCATTGTAATAGCTCCTGAACTGTTCAAAACCACCCCGCAGAAATCCGGTCTCCGGCCGGAGCACGGCAAAGCGGACATCATAGCTGTGCGGGCTTCCGACTCCAACCTCCCCCGTCACGTTCGTATCCGCATCCAGCCAGTGCTCGAAGGCAGCTTCCAATCCTCCGCCCCATCCAGCGTCCTGACCATGGTGCTGCCGGAACATCGCCTTGTTTCCCTGAACCACCCAGAACCCTCCCCCGGGGGCGATGGAAACCGCGAGGTCCGGAGTATTCACCACCACTCCTTTTTCCCAGTGCAGCCCCTGATCAATCCACGCCCGCAGGATTTCAATTTCTGGAGCATCGAGAGGTTCCCCGTGCTCTTCCGGGGGCATCTCGCCCTCCTCGACCTCGAAGATCATCTCGCTCTCCGCCGCATTCCCAACAACAACGGCAGGACCAGTCTCTCCCCCCGCCAGAAGGGCGGCCCGCGTGTGCATGCGAAGACCACCCTTGGCCTGCTGCGCTCCGTGGCACTGGAGGCAGTTGGCTCGGATGATGGGCCAGACCTCCTTCCTGAAATCCACTTCCCCGGAAGCACTCCCCATGCCCGCGAGAAACAGGGCCCACCCTGCGCGAGCCCGTGCCCCCTGAGCAATCTTGACCTTCATCTCCCGCCGGGGTCAGTAGAACAATTTCGGGTGGATGTTCGAACCATGCACCGCAGTATGGCACCCAGAGGTTGAGCAATGCCCCTGGCGAAGGAAAAACGAATGATCAACCTCGCCAATCATCACCGCTCCACCCACCCCGGGAGCCTGGGCATGACACTTCAGGCAGAGGTTTGCATCCCTCTGCACGAGCAACTTGCTGTTCACCGATCCATGCGGGAAGTGACAGGCAACGCACCCTTCCCGCATCGCCTCGTGCTCATGAACAAAATGACCGGCCTGCTCACGATGGCACTCCGCGCAGGATTCATTCAGTCTGGCCATTCCAAGCCCACCTGCCGGCTTCATGATATCGTGACCATGTGGATCATGACAGTCCACGCAACTCATCTTGTTCTCGAGCACGGGATGATGCGAGGGCAGGCGAAACTCGGCGTGCACTCCCACATGACACTTGAAGCAGGCCTCCGCCGATTTACCCGGATTCACAATCAGGCGATTGAACGGGGTGCCTCCTCCTGATTCGACATGCCTGCTTCCGGGCCCATGGCAAGACTCACAACTCGTCTCCGATCCTGCAACCGGTGCCCCGTGCACCCGGGCATGCACACTCCCGTGGAAAACCCTTGTGACATCCTCGTGGCACGTCGCACAGCTTTCATTGCCGACATGGACAGCACCCGGAACACCCTGCTCCGGGTTCATCATGACCTCGGGACCTGAAGCGCAGGACACCACAAAGTGAACGGACACCAGGATAGCCATGACCATCAGGGAACCTGGAAGAATCAGGTGCCTGCGGAACTGGACATGTCGAAAGACTCGCCTTGCGGCCGTGGAGATCATCACCTGAACCTCTGGGGGATAACTCCCTTTACCTACACCAGGTTTCAGTCAGCTCAAGCCGGATCCGCTCTCAAGAGCCGGTCCAGGAGCCCGCACTGCTCCACTCCCCGCACCGGACGATCACACCATATCCTTCCAGACGTGCCCATGGACATCAGTCAGACGCAGGTCACGACCACTCCATCGGTAGGTGAGCTTCTCATGGTCGATCCCAAGCTGGTGCAGGACGGTGGCCCACAGGTCGTAGACGGTAGCGACGTCAACAGCTGCCTTGTAACCGAACTCATCAGTCGCTCCGACCACCGTTCCTCCCTTGATACCACCGCCGGCCAGCCATGTACTGAACCCGAAGGGATCGTGATCGCGCCCATGTGACCCCTGAGAAAAGGGTGTCCGCCCGAACTCCCCGGTGAAGACCAGCAGGGTTTCCTCCAGCATTCCACGGTCCTTGAGATCCTTGATGAGGGCCGCAATCGGACCATCAACCTGCCCCGCCATCGCTCCGTGGCCACGCTTCAGGTCCCCGTGCTGATCCCACGGATTTCCACCCCCACCCGCTCCGATTCCGTAGCTGGCACACGAGAGTTCGACGAAGCGGACCCCTCGCTCCACCAGGCGCCGCGCCATGAGGCACTGCCGTCCGTACTGGGCCTTGTTCGCATCCTTGCTGTCGATCTCGTACATTCGGCGGGTTGCCTCGCTCTCCTTGGTGATATCCGTGAGCTCGGGCACGGCCTGCTGCATGAGAAAGGCGGTTTCCGCATTCCTGATCGATGAAATGACTGCATCCTTGGCGGCCACCCGGTCCGCGAATCCACGATCCAGTGTTCCGATCAGGTCAAGGGCCCGGCGCTGCTCGGCCTTGAGCATGGCGGGATTGATGTTGGGGACCGCCTGCTTGTCGGAAATGTTGAAGATGGAACCCTGAGTGGTTGCCGGCAGGAAGGCATTACCAAAGATACTCACTCCACCATGCGGAATGGCTGCCTTGTTCGAGCGCAGAACAACATAGCCAGGCAGGTTCGGGTTCCCTGTCCCACACCCGTAGGTTACCCATGACCCGGCACTGGGGTAGCCCAGGAAGGGAAAGCCGGTGTGCATGAAAAAGTTCCCCTGCGCATGCTCGCTGAACTTGGCCGTCATGGAACGCGTGATGGCCAGATCATCCGCACACTCCGCGATTTTCGGGAACATGTCGGTCATTTCGAGACCGGACTGGCCCCACCGCTTCGCCTCCCAGGGCGAGGCCATGATGTTCCCGTTGGCATCAAACTGCGTGCGCTCGATCGTCATCGGCAACGGCTTGCCGTGCATCTCCTTCAACTTCGGCTTGGGATCAAAGGAATCAACATGAGAAAAGCCCCCCGACATGTAGAGCAGGATCACCGCCTTGGCCTTCTGCTCGTGGTGCAACCTCGGCGCTGCTGCGTCAACCGTGGCAGCCGAGCCCTTGTTCAGGAGACTGGAGAGTGCGAGGGCACTGACCCCGCTGGAAGTCAGCTTGAGGAACTCGCGGCGGTTCGCCGAGAGCATCGGGCGCACCGGATCGAGGGCAAAAGAATTGGGCTCAGTAGACATAGATCAGTTCCTTGGAGTTTAACAGGGCATGGGCAATCTTGAAATAGGGATCCCCGCTGGCATTCAAAGCCTCCCGGCGGCTCGCAATGTCATCATCCAGGCGGGTAAGCTGTTTTTCGAGCGTGGCGATTTGGGCGTCAATCCGGCTTACCTCTGCCTTCTGGGCCTCGCTCAGGGCCCCGGCCAGCATTTCCTCGGTTACCACCTCCAGCAGCATCCCTGAAGACGCGGCCGCCACCTCCTGCGGCGTCAGAGCCCGGTCATACAGCCGCGCCTCAAACAACCGTCCCGAGAGCGCCCGGCCTCCCGCCGGACCCGTTCCGTGTCGCATTCCGAAGACTACCTGCGCTTTCCCCTTCTTGTAATCCATGCGTCCCCTGTTAATCGGCTTGCCGTACGGTTTGCCATCCCGATAGGCAATCGTCGTTCCATCCGCCTTGTAGACCATGATCATTCGGACAGGACGTTTATCCGCCTCCTGATCTTCCGGTCCCCCAAACGGCTCCGTCCGGTTGTGACGATCGCTTCCGGTCAGCCAGGTGCGTGGTTTTACTTCGGCGTAGACGACACCATCAAAGGACTTTGCATCCGTGGTCTGCACCACCATGGCTCCGCCCCCGCTCTGTTCGGCATCATCAAGCTGCAGCTGAACCTCCAGAGTAAACTCGCGCAAATCGACCGGCAACGGGCTCGACCACATTCCTCCGCCCCGCAGGAAGAGCGACCCATCGAGCACTTTCGCGCCACCCTTGACCTGCCCGTGCATGCTCCCCACCGCATCCCTCGCATCCCCCTCAAAATCCCAGCGCCCGAGCGGCTTCAGGTCCACCGCCACGACCCCTTTACTCTTCTGCGCTTCATTGCGCACATCAACCTCCGCCTGCAGCTTCCGACGAACCGGCGCGACGGCCCCGGCCCGGCTCTTCCTGAGTGCAGCCAGCACCCGGTTTCTGTCCTCCTGCTCCTTGATCAACCCGGGCAATTTGTCGCTCACCTTCCCCGCCAGGTAATCCAGGCAGGCTGCCACCTCCGCCTCGCTCGGCATCCGGGCATAGGCCTGCAGGAAGAAACTCTCTACACGCTCTCGATCGGACTTGAGGTCCGGGTTCGTCTTGACCCGTTCACTCCATTGCCGTGCTGCCTGCCGGGTGGTTTCCCCGTTCAGGAGCATGAGGGCCTGGGCCGGGACATTCGTGACATTGCGCACCCCCACCGTGCTGGTGGGAATGGGATAATTGAAGGTGGTGAGAAACCGGTTGAGCCCATTACGTTTCTGCCCGGTGTAGACCGCACGCTGTCCGGCCTCGTTGGCTGCCACGAACCGGATGGTGTCGAGGACCGCCTCCGCATCGAGCCGCCGCGGTGTGTAGTAGGCCAGCTGCACATTGGCATCATCCTTGCCGGCATTGGCCGCAGGTGCGGCGGAACCCGAGCGAAAAGCCCGGCTCATCACCAGCTGGCGCACGGTCCGCTTCATCGACCAGCCATTTTCGCGAAAGTCGGCCGCAAGGTGGTCAAGGAGCTCAGGATGGCTGGGCTTACTTCCGAGCCGGCCAAAATTGTCTGCGGAGGTCACCAGTCCCTTTCCGAAGGCATGGTGCCAGAGCCGGTTCACGATCACCCGGGTCACCAGCGTATTCTTCTCGCTCACCAGGTCCTCAGCCAGTTCAAGCCGTCCACTCGACTTTTTCGAATACGTTCTCCCTCCAAATACCTCCAGGAAGCCTCGCTCGACCGGATCCCCTTCCTTCTTGTAGTCGCCGCGGGCCAGGAGGGGCTGATTCCACGGCTCGCCATCCATTACTCCGGGAGCGCGGACCGGAGCTCGGATTTCCGCTTCCAGCCTGCGGTAGTCACCCACGAGGT
>CAWWCX010000154.1:0-8652 GCA_963935445.1 uncultured Roseibacillus sp. | reverse complement strand
CACACTGCATATCGTCGGCAGCGTCAGATGTGTATAAGAGACAGGAGCGAAGCTGCGATGAGGCCGAAGAAAAACGCCCAGACCAGGACGGGATAATACTCAAAACCCCACTTCAATATGCGGGCCAGGCTCATGACACTGACGACCACACCAGCCCCCAGCGCTGCCAGGAAGCGGCCGTCTATTCTATTCCATGCCTCCCCTATTCTGAACTTGCAAAGGAGCCTTATCGTCGTGCCGTCCACCTTCTTGATCGCATCGATCAGGCGCTCGTAGATCCCCGTGATGAAGGCTATTGTTCCTCCCGAGACCCCCGGAATGACATTGGCGGCCCCCATCGCAAACCCTTTCAGGAACCGGAGCAGGTCATCCTTCATGTCACTTTCTCATCTCATGGCTTGGTAAAGGCAGACCGCGCCGGCCAGCCGGAACCGCCCTACAGTTCCAGGAGGAGGCTCGCGGGGCTTTCAAGGCATTCCTTGACCCGGATCAGGAACGTCACGGCTTCCTTCCCATCCACAAGTCGGTGGTCATAACTGAGGGCCAGATACATCATGGGGCGCACCTCTACCTTCCCGTCTATTGCAACAGGGCGCTCCTGGATGGTATGCATCCCGAGGATGCCGCTCTGCGGAGGATTGAGGATCGGAGTGCTCAGGAGAGAGCCGTAGATCCCTCCATTCGAGATCGTGAACACACCGCCCTGGAGATCTTCCAGCTGAATTTTCCCCTCCCGGGCCCGCTCGGCGTAGGAGAAGATGTCCTTCTCGATCTCGGGACAGTCCTTCTTATCAGCCTCACGTACGACAGGAACAATCAGTCCCTTCTCCGTCCCTACCGCGATCCCGATATCGTAAAAGTGATTCTCTACCACCTCTTCTCCGTCGATGCGCCCATTCAGTGCGGGCACCTCCTTCAAGGCGTGCACCACCGCCTTTACAAAAAGAGACATGAAACCCAGCTTCACCCCGTATTTCGTCTGGAAGCTGTCCTGCACAGTCTTGCGCAGTTGCATCACGGCCGACATGTCCACCTCATTAAAGGTGGTCAGGATTGCAGCCGTCTGCTGCACGTTTACCAGTTGGGTTGCGATCTTACGGCGGAGGGTGGTTAATCTCCGCCTCGTCGTGCGGCCATCCGTCACATCCGCCGGCACATCCCGCTTCGCAGTACTGGGAACCATGGAAAGGTCGGGCTTGAGGGTCACCTGCGCCTCTTCGGACCCCACCGGTGAATCCTTCCTCTCGGCGGGGACCACCGGATCGGGCTCTGGGGCAGGGGTCGGCTCCTTCTCTTCCAGACGTGAAACGGGTTCCTCTTGGCTCTCTGATGGCAGAGGCGCTTGCGGGGATGGTGAAACAGGCGCGGCAGAGGCCCCGGCTCCAACCGTCAACGTTCCAATAACCGCCCCGATTGCCACCTCGGTTCCTTCCGGAGAGAGAATATTGATTACGCCATCGGCCTCCGCATCAAGTTCCGCAGAGACCTTGTCCGTCTCCAGGGTGACCAGCGCCTCGCCCTCGCTCACCTGTTCGCCATCGCGCTTATGCCACTGAGCAATCGTGGCCGAGGCAATCGACTCTCCGGCGGCCGGCACTTTGATCGCAATCACCTCGGGTTCCTCATCCAGGGCCGTGAAGCCAAAGGGTGCGGAGACCCCTCCTTCCAGAGCGGAATCCGCGACCATCATTGCTTCCGGTTCCTCCTGAAAAGCCCCCCCCGGGTCCGCTCCCGCGATCTCCCCATCATTTCCAGCACTCGTCCGGCTGGAGGGTCCCACCCCGTCACTTTCGGCGATTTCAGCGATGACCGTCCCGATGGCCACCTCATCTCCCTCCGCAATCACAATCTTGATAATGCCCGCAACCTCCGCCTGCAATTCGGTCGACACCTTGTCAGTCTCAATGGTGGCGATGAGGTCGCCCTTCCCCACCACTTCGCCATCGGTCTTGTGCCATTGGCCGACCGTAGCCGTGTTGATGGACTCACCGGCGGCTGGAATCTTGACTTCGTAGGCCATGAATTGGTGATCGGTAACTGAACGGGTGTTATACGGAAAACGCCTTCTCCACGAGCTTCTTTTGCTCGCGCAGGTGCATGGCTTTGGATCCAGCCGCGGGACTGGAAGCACGATTCCGGCCAGCATAACGAACATGGTGAGACTCCACGCATCTCTCGAGCCTCGGCCAGATATAGGACCATGCTCCCATGTTGAGCGGTTCCTCCTGGCACCACACATACTTGGTAGCGTTCTCAAAGGCCCCGATCAACTCCCTGACCAGCTTGCCATGAAAGGGATAGAGCTGCTCGACGCGGATGATGGCCGCATTATCGATACCCTGCTCCTTGCGGTGCTGTACCAGGTCGTAGTAGACCTTGCCCGAGCAGAAGATGACTCGTTCGATGTCTGCGCGCCTTGATTCATCGATGTGGGGATCAGGCAGCACTTCACGGAAAGACTGACCTTCCATGAAGTCCTCCTCCGAGGAAACTGCCTCCGTGCGGGTCAGCAGGCTCTTCGGCGTCATCAGGACAAGCGGCTTGAGAAACTTGCGATGCTTCTGTCGACGAAGGGCGTGAAAGTACTGCGCGGGCGTAGTTAGATTCGCAACCGTCATGTTCTTCTCCGCACAGAGCTGCAGGAAACGCTCCAGACGGGCACTGCTGTGCTCCGGCCCCATTCCCTCGTAGCCATGGGGCAGAAGCATGACCACGCTGCTGGGAGTCTGCCACTTGGACTCCGCCGAGGAGATGAACTGGTCAATGATGACTTGAGCCCCGTTGGCAAAGTCCCCGAACTGGGCCTCCCACATGATCAGCATCTGGGGACAGTCCAGCGAGTAGCCATAGTCGAATCCGAGGACTGCCGCCTCGGAAAGCAGGCTGTTGTAGACACAGAACTTCGCCTGCTCGGGGGCGATATGGCGCAGTGGAATGAAGCGCTCCCGGTTCTCGTAGTCATAGAAAACAGCGTGCCGCTGGCTGAACGTACCCCGCCGGCAGTCCTGCCCGGACAGGCGGACCGGGTACCCCTCCTTCAGGAGCGTCCCCCACGCCAGCGACTCCGCAAAGGCCCAGTCAAAAGGCCCGCCATTCTTGAGCGCTTCCATCCTGCGGGGCATGAATCTCTTGGCCAGGGTAGGGTGCAGCTTGAACCCTTCCGGAACAGTGGTGAGAACCGCTCCCACGTGTTGAAGAAGTTCCCTGCTTACTCCCGTGGGGACAGGCTCATGGTTGAAGATTTCCTGCGTTTCCGCGGTTGATCCGCTGAAGACGCTCCGATTGCCCTCTTCCTCGAGGCGTTTCATCTCCGCATACTCCCCCTCAAAGCGCTCCCATATGTCATCGTGCTTCTGCTCCACCTCCCCTTGCGTCATGGTGCCCCCCTTCACGAGAACTTCACCGTAGAGTTGTCCGATCGGTTTCCGGTTGGCGATCTTCCGGTAAATGTGCGGCTGAGTGAAGGCAGCCTGGTCCGTCTCGTTATGTCCCTGCCGCCGGTAGCAGTACATGTCGATTACGACATCCCGCCCGAAGCGCTGCCTGAAGGACAGGGCAAACTCCGCCGCCCAGATCAATTCCATCGGCCGATCCCCGTTCACGTGAAGTATGGGGGCCTCGATCATCTTGGCCACATCCGTAGCGTAAGAGGACGAGCGCGCGTCAGATGGCATCGTTGTGAAGCCAATCTGGTTGTTGATGATGACGTGGATTGTCCCTCCTGTCCGGTAGCCCGGCAACTGCGAAAGGTTGAGCACCTCCGCCACGGAACCCTGCCCCGCAAAAGCAGCGTCCCCATGAATGAGAAGAGGCAGGACCTGCTTGCGATCGGTCTTCCGACCGTCATCTCCAAGCATGCGCTGCCGGGCTCTGGTCCTTCCCTCGACAACCGCGTTGACCGCCTCAAGATGACTGGGGTTGGCTGCGAGACTCACCCGCACATCGCCCTCCGGGAATGACCGCACACTCTCGTAGCCCAGGTGATACTTGACGTCTCCGTCCCCCGCGACCAGGTCCGGAACATAGTTGGGCGTGAATTCATACAGGATCGTCCGCAGGGACTTCCGTACGATCTGGGCGAGAACATTAAGCCTGCCGCGGTGTGCCATTCCCATCGTGACCTCCTTCACTCCGGCTCCCGGGGAAAGTTCAAGGATCCGATTGAGGAGCGGCATGACGCCCTCCCCTCCTTCGAGTGAGAAGCGTTTTTCGCCCAGGAACTTTTTCCCGAGGAAGGACTCGAAAAGCTCTGCCTCCAGCAACCAGCCCAACGTCTTCTCCTTCTGCTCACGTGGCGGCTCGACCAGCTTGGCTCGCTCCTCAACCCGCTCGCGGATCCAGTTACGCACTTCCGTGTTGTGGATATGCATGAACTCAAACCCGATCCAGCCTGAGTATGTCCTCTCCAGGGCTTCAACCATCTGACCCAGCTTCATCCTGGCTCCATTCTGGAAAAACTGGGTGGAGGCTTCCCGCTCGAGGTCTCCGTCCTGAAATCCGAATCTGGCTAGTTCCAGGCGGGGATTCCGCGGAGGATGCTCGTCCAGGGGATTAATATGCGCCTGTGTATGCCCCAGAGTGCGATAATTGTAGACCAGGCTCACCACCCGGCCTCGGAAGGTCAGCTGCTCCGCGTCACACACCTCCCCCGCGGGACTTGAAGCCTCTTCCGGACGCCCCCCTTGCACGGTCGCGTCTGAAGGTCGTCCTTCCTCACCAAGTTTCTCCAACTGGGTAACCCCCAGCTCAAACCCCTCGAAAAACGCCGACCACGCCGGATCAACTGAACGGGGGTCATCCAGCCAACGCTCGTAGTTGAGATCGAGCAGATCGGCACTCAGTCGAGCGGAAAAGGAAGAATTCATTTAGCACAGGCAGGCTGCAATATTGAAGGCACGGGCGGTCTTTTCTTCCTTGGTGCCAGTAGCATTTCGCTTTAGTTAAAGGCACCTACTGAGAGAGTCAATCGCCATGCGATCCGGTTCTTGCCCCCTCCCCAATGATCAAGGTTGATAACCTCACAAAACGCTTCGGGCGCCACCTTGCCGTCGCCGGGGCCGACTTCGAGGTCGAACGGGGGGAAGTCGTTGGCTTCCTGGGGCCAAATGGCGCCGGAAAGACGACCACCATCCGCATGCTTACCGGGTTCCTCCCGCCCACGGGTGGTCTGGCGCAGATCGATGGCCTCGACGTCACCCTCCAGTCCCTCGAGGCCCGCCGCCGCATCGGATATCTGCCCGAATCCGTTCCCCTCTACCCGGACATGCGTGTTCGGGAATATCTCCGATTCCGAGGCCAGCTCAAGGGCCTCTCGGGAGATGCGCTCCGCCAGCGCATGGATGAAGTCGTCGAGCGCTGCGGCCTGCACGAGGTCCGCCGCAAGATCATCAAAACCCTCTCAAAAGGCTACCGACAGAGGGTGGGACTTGCGGATGCGCTCATCCACTCCCCTCCCCTCCTCATTCTCGACGAACCGACCAATGGCCTCGATCCCAACCAGATCCGCTCCATTCGAAACCTCATCAAGCAACTCGGCGAAGGCCATACCATCCTCCTCTCCACCCACATCCTCTCCGAGGTCGAGATGATCTGTGACAAGATCGTCATCATAGACGGCGGAAAGATTCTCGCTTCTGATACTCCCGCAAACCTCGTCTCCACAATGCGGGCCGCGGGACGCATCACCGTGGAAGTTCGCGCCGACCCCGCCGAGGCAACCAACAGAATCGCCGCCCTCGATCAGGTTAAAAAGGTGACCCACGAGCGCAGCCGGGACGGTTGGGAGGAATTCGCCGTCCTCGTCGAATCGGGAACCGATGGCCGGGAGCGGCTCGCGGCCCTCTCCCGGGAGGAAAACTGGCCTCTCCGCACGCTCCACCGGCATGATGCCACCCTCGAGGATGTCTTCGTTGAGCTGACACGCAAGGACTGACACGTAAATGGCGAACATCCTGATCCTCTTCCGCAAGGAGCTGCGCAGCTTCTTCCTCAGTCCGTTTGGCTGGGTTGTTCTCGCTCTCGTTGCGGCGATGCAGGGCTGGTCGATGTCAACAGCCATGAAGCAACTGCAGGACGAAGCATCCGCCCTGAGCCTTGTCTACCGGGTCTTCCACGCGCCGCCGTTCTGGTTCTACTTCCTCGCTATCTTCCCCCTCATCACAATGCGCCTCTTTGCCGAGGAAGAGCGGGCCGGCACCCTTGAGACCCTCCTTACAGCTCCGGTCAAGACCCGGCAACTGGTTCTTGGCAAATACCTTGCGACCTTCTGTTTCTACATCATTCTCTGGATTCCTGCCTACATCCAGTTCCAACTCTTCGGCATCCTCACCGACCTTCCCCCTCCTTTCAGCACGGGTGCGCTTCTCGGGGCATTCCTCCTCGTTGCCCTCATGGGGGCGTTTTTCATCGCAGTGGGCTCCCTTGCCTCGGCCCTGACCTCCAGCCAGATCATCGCCGGGGTCCTCACCGTAGGCATTCTTTTCATCCACCACTTTCTCGGCTACATCACCGAGATTTACGGGGACCGCTTCCGCGCTGCTCCCCTCTTCCACTACATTTCCTCCAAAGAACACCTCAGCTACTTTTCGCAGGGCCTTATCGATAGCCGCGCCATCGTCTATTACCTCAGCGCGGCGGCATTCTGCCTGTTCCTGACCGGTCATATCATCAACCACCGGCGCTGGAGAAACTAACACGGGACTGGACTCCGCATGACCGACGAAGAGCAGATCGAGAAACCGTCCGGGGGACCGAACGCGGAAAGACAGGCCGGAGCAACCCGGGCCTCCATAGGAGCCCTCACGGCCATTCAGGTGTTTCTTGCAATCCTTCTCTTCATTTCCCTCAACTTTCTGTCCGGGTCCCACCACAAGACCTGGGATGTGAGTCAGGACAAATCCTTCAGCCTCTCCAGCCAGACCCGGCAACTACTTACCTCGGCAATGCTCGGGGACCGGGATGCGCCGGTCCGCATCATTGCGGCCGTGCGCAAGAACTCCGCCCACTTCTCGCGTCTCCGTGCCATGCTTCAGGCATACGAGCGACTCGCGGATGGCGGAATCACGGTCACATTCGTCGACTACGTCAGGGAAACGGACGCCGCCCTCGAGATCGCCGACGAATATGACACCACCTTCATCGAGGATGTCGTGATCGTTGACGCCGTTCCGGTCGGGGAACCACGTAATGAAAGTCGTGGGGAGAACCCTGCCGCGCTGCGCCAGGCCCACATCCGCTATGTCGCAGTCGAGGACATGCTCGTCTACGGGGCCGGCGTTCGCCAGAACCGGCGCCTGATCGGTTACCAGGACGAGGACCAACTCACCTCGACCCTCCGCCGGGCCCTTGAGGGCGCTCCCCGTAAATTCTACTTCCTCGCGGACAAAAGCAAGGTCTCCAGTTCAGACCGGGATACACCCTGGGACTTTCTCAGCCGCACTTTCAACAGTCTCAACATTCAACTCGTGCCCATCAACATAGCCGGCCTCTCCGCGATTCCCGACGACGCTGCAGGGGTCGCACTCGTCGCGCCCCGGTTCGATCTCAATGCAGAGGAAGAGAAAGTCCTTCGCGCCTACTGGAGCCGACCCCGGGCAGCTCTTTTCGTCATTCTGAACCCTGCCCTGAAAACCCAGCCCCCCAACCTCCGCAAATTCCTGCGAGAGCACGGCATTACCCCGCGTGAAGTACGGCTGTCCACGAGGCGAGGCAATCAGCAGTCCTTCACCGTCTCAGCAACCTTCACCAACGCCGCGGCTACCGGCGACCTCGGGAACGCCTCAACGCTGTTCGAGGGTCCTAGCTCCATGCTCGAGGTCCGCGAAAGCGCCCCGGACCTTGAGGTCGCACAGATTGTTCCTCTTGCCCTCATTACCGCACGCGCCAACGTCCAGGCCGACCCCCTGGACGGATCCGCTCCGCTCGCCGGCCCACATCACCTCGCCGCCTCTGTTTCCCGTGGCAATGAACGCAACGACAACACCTCCGATGCCACTTCACGGATGATCGTGACTTCCAATGCCACTTTTCTCGAGTCCCGTTCCCGTTACAAGGAGCACATTGATTTTGTACGCAATGGCAGCAACTGGCTGATTGGCCGTGAAGACATGATGGGGCTGGGGCCCAAACCGGTCCAATACTACAAACTCCTTCTCCCTCCCTCGAAAGTCTCCTTTGCCAACAAGCTCAACCTCTTCTTCTTTCCCGGCAGCCTCCTTCTCGCTTCTCTTTTCGTCTGGAACACCCGCCGAGCCTGACAGACAGCCCCTCCCCGGCGCCGGTCCACAACCCCGGCGGATCAGAACCAGCCTGCGACTATCCTCCGATCCATGCCGTCAAAGAAGTTCACGCTCATTCTCGCCATCCTGACATCTCTGATTGGGGGACTGGCCTGCGTGCAACTGTTCAATCACAACCTGGGTCCGATCTTCGGCACCCCACCTCATGCCGTCGGTGATGTGGTTTATGATAACTTCGCTGTCGACGAGGTTCACGGTGTCACAATCCAGAACAATACCGGTGACGAGGCCAGGTTCATCAAACGCCAGGGCGTCTGGCGCATGGTGAGCCCCACTCCCGACCGGGCCGATTATGGAAACCTCCAGACCCTCGTCTACTTCTCCCGCTATTTGAAGGTGCAGGATGTCATGAGAC
>CAWWCX010000153.1:0-8712 GCA_963935445.1 uncultured Roseibacillus sp. | reverse complement strand
CTCCGGGGAAAGTTGACACGCCGCAAGGCTCCCACCGCGCTCATTTGCGGTCAATCATATTGCAGGATGGCAATCTCCTCCCAGCCTGATGAGCCGGAAGACCTGGCCGCAGCAGGCACACAAGCTCACCGGGATTCTCCCCGGATCTGCCTTGTCCAGATGCTTCCCTAGCGTAGAACTCTCCCCGACATGCCGTCGGACGTCGATCAAGCGCTTGCTACCCTCTGTGCCGGGACCGAGAAGGTTCTCTCCCCCGGAGAACTGGGCGATAAGCTACGGGAGGGCCGCCCCCTGCGCGCCAAGCTGGGCCTTGACCCTACCTCCCCGGACATTCATCTCGGTCATACCGTCGTCTTCGAGAAACTCCGCCAGTTCCAGGAGCTCGGACACCAGGCCGTCCTGATCATCGGAGACTTCACGGCTGCCATTGGAGATCCCTCCGGCCGTAGCGCCACCCGCCCCCCCTTGAGTCGGGAGTCCATTCTCGCCAACGCCGAAACCTATACCTCACAGGCCTTCAAGGTTCTCGACCGGGAGAAGACCGAGGTTGTCTTCAACGGCGAGTGGTTCCGGAAAATGAACTTCGAAGACGTCCTCCGCCTCAACGCCCGCGTGACCATGCAGCAGATGCTGCAACGCGACGACTTTCGGAAGCGCATCGACAAGGGCCAGGAAGTGCGCCTGCACGAGATCCAGTATCCCATCGTGCAGGGCTGGGACTCCGTGGAGGTTCGCGCAGACGTGGAGCTCGGAGGGACCGATCAACTCTTCAACCTGCTGGTCGGGCGCGACCTGCAGAAGGAAGAAGGGCAGCCCCAGCAAGTGGTCATGACCATGCCTCTCCTGGAAGGCACGGACGGCGTGAGAAAGATGTCGAAGTCCTACGACAATTACGTCGGAGTCTCCGACCCGCCGAATGAAATGTTCGGCAAGCTCATGAGCATCTCGGACGAACTCATGGACCGCTATTACCTCCTGCTTCTGGGCGAGGCCCGCGACGGAGGTCTCCACCCGATGGAGTGCAAGAAAGCCCTGGCCGAGCGCCTCACCACGCGATTCCACAGCGCGGAAGAGGCCGCTGCAGCCCGGGAGGATTGGAACACGCGCTTCTCGAAGAAAGACCTCGCGGCTGCCGACCTTCCCGAACTCCCGATCACCGAGATTCCCACCGAGCCGAACGTTCTCCGCCTGACCGCCCATGCCTTCCAGGCAGGCTTCGGACAGCAGAAATCCAATGGTGAGCTGAAGAAACAGTTCATTTCCGCAGGGGCTGTCCAACTGAACGGAGAAAAACTTACAGATCCCAATTCCCCGGTTGCTCCCCGGGCCGGCGATGTGCTCCGTCTCTCCAAAAAGCACTCCGTTCGCTTCCTGTAGGCCCCTTTCCCGCCATTGCAGTGCAGATTCCTCTCCCGATATTTCAAAGATAACCGTTCGCGTTCAGGCCTTTCCATCCTACCCTCTCCCATGTCCCGGGTTCTGCGTTTCGCATCAGCCATTCTGGCCACCGCTCTTGTCACCCAGTGCGCGACCGGACCAATTGGACAGACCAAGAGCCCTCGTGCCTACCGCTTGGCTGCGATGGGCTACGAACCGCTTGCGCTCCAGAAATCCGCAGGTGATTCCCGCTACTCGGGGCGCTTCCGGGTCAATGGCAAGGAAGTCCGCTTCCTCATCGATTCCGGCGCCAACAGCACGGACCTGGACTACGAGCTGGCCACCTCCGTCGGGATCCGGCCTGAGAAATCCGTCAAGGTCGTGAGCCGCGGGGCACTCGGCCGACCGGTTACTTCCCAGGTAGGCCTCGGAGCCCTGCGAGCTGGTCACGTGACCGCTGCCCCCTTTGCCTTCATGCTTGCCCCACCCACCGGGCGCCACACGGCCACCAGTCGCTACGACGGCCAGGTGGGACTCGATGCCCTGAGCGGGCTGGCTGCCCTGATTGACCTGAAGTCGGGACAACTCTGGATTCCCGGCCCCCGGGCCGGGAACGCCCGACAGGGGGAAATCCTTGCCCTCGGTCGCCGCGAGGGACTGGGCTTCGACGCCCTGCGCCTCGAGTCCGCCGGACACCTCCCTCACCTCCTCGTCAGCTCCCGCCACAATGGCAGACGCCTCACCTGGGTGGTCGATACCGGAGCAGAGGTCACCGTCATGGCCTCCGAAACCGTCAGGCGCATCGGCATTCCGACCACACCCTCCCGTTCCAAGATTATCGATGCCTCCGGCGACCGGGCCTCCGTCAGCACCGCCACACTCCACGACGTCGTCTTCGGGCAACTGGTGGTCAGTGAATTCCAAGTGGCTGTCACTTCTCTGAAAACGATCAGACGAACCTTCCGTGACCGCTCCGGCCGCCCAGTAGACGGCATCATCGGCATGGACTTCCTCGAGGAGAGCAGCGCTCTCCTCGATACAGCCTCCAAGGTCCTCTACATCGGCGACCCTCCCCGTTCCCGGCTGAACTGAGAAGGTCCCGTCCGGAGAGAGATCAAGAAGCGCCCGGAGGGTTCTCCACCCCGGCAAGGCTACCAGCGCACGTCCACGCCCCCGTAGACACCGAGCCCTCTGCCGGGGTAGTTGGCCACCTCCTCGTAATCAAGATCCAGAAGGTTCTCGACACGAGCATGAACAGAGACGTGCTCGTTCAACCCAAGCCGCCCGTAAGCGCGCAGAAGAACAGCCTCATCGAGTTGCTTCCGCAAGGCGGGGAAGACACTGAAGTCATTGTCCACCACCCCGTCCGCATAGGTTCCTCCCACCCCAACGACCAGGCCTTCGAATGGCTCGGCCTGCAGATCGATACTGGCCCGATGTCTCGCCCTTCTTACAAGACGCTGGCCTGTGCTGTCATCGGTCGCATCCAGCCACGTATAGCTCCCCCGCCAGCTCAGCCAGTCATTGAACAGGTTACCTGCCGCGCTCACTTCAAGACCACGCGTTGTCGCTTCACCGACATTCACCGGGGTGAAGTCGATGAGGTTCTCAATACGGTTTTGAAACCAGGTCAGATCCAGCACGAGACCCTCATTCGGCTGCCACTCCACGCCAACGTCCCAGCCGCGGGAGTGCTCCGCCTTCAGGTTCGGATTGCCTACAAAGTTGAATGCCGGGATGGCCCCGTAGAGTTCGAAATAGGACGGTGCCCGAAAGCCGGTCCCATAACTTCCGTGCAGGCGCACCCCCTCCACGGGCGTGCGCCAACTCCCGGTCGTTCGCCACGTAAAGACATCATCCCAACGCTCGAGGTGCTCCCAGCGTCCCCCCAGCGAGAGGGTAAGCCCGCTCAGCCCCGGGTTCGCGGTGGACTCGAACGGTTGCCAGAGGTGATTGACGTAAAGCCCGGTCAGCCAGCCCTCTTCGTCTACCGGCGTGGCCGTCGAATGAAAGGCGGACCACTCCAGCAGCCCTCCCACAACCGTCTCATGCCGGTCTCCCCAGTTCACGACGTTGCGCAGGTCCAGGGACACCTTCTCCGCCTCACTCTCAAATGGAAAGGGTCCACGCTCTTCAAAGTCTTCCCGGTAGTATCCCGCCACCACCTTGCTGCGCAACCGGTCGCTGAAGACATGATCCACATAACCCGTGAGCAGGGAGGCGTTCCTCTCATCGACCGCCCGGGAAGCAAACGGCCCCGTGCTGCCCGGGTTTTCCAACTCGCTCATCCAGAAGCGTGCCGTCATTCCAACCACCGAATCCGCACTGAGATCCGTTTCCACGCGCAGAGCCGCCTGGCTCTGCTCAAAGTCGTTGAAGGACCGGTCATTGGAGGTCTGCTCATGGCTCCCGCCGACATACCAGCGCACGCCATTCAACTCACCCTGCAACTCGGCTCCACCCCGCAGGGTTCCAAAGGATCCCACTTCCCCGAAGACTCGTTGCCTTCCCTCTCGCGACCCCACGCGGGTATCCAAGCTCACCACTCCACCGATCGCTTCGCTTCCATAAAGGGCACTCTGCGGCCCCCTCAGGACCTGGACCTGCGAGTAGCCCAGCAGGGTTTCACCCCCCAGCAGGTTGAAGGGCGTCACATTCGCATCCGTGACACGCATTCCGTCAATGAGCAACAGAGTGTGGTCCGCCTCCGAACCGCGGAGGCGCAGCGCCGAAATCGATCCGCGTTGACCGCCCTCCGATCCAATCCCCGTTCCCGGAACGTGCCTCAGGGCCTCTTCGAGGGTAACCACGCCCCGACGTTCCAACAACTCGACCTCCAGGGAGGAAAAGGTGCTCCCGACATTATCCAACGGGGTCTCCACCCGGTTCGCGACCACCGTCACCTCCGGCAATTCCTGAGCTTCCGGACGACCTGCGGCCGACCCGGCACCCACCATCTCGAGGACGGCCAAACCTGCCGCCAGAATGATTGCTCTCATGTATTCTATTCTCTAGTTCCGTCCTTCGCGGGACTGTTGAAAATCCTTCCTGGGCTGGCGATCTGGCTGAGCCAGCCCTCAGGGCCGGCAATCACAGTGGCGGGACCGCTCCGGATTCACACCGGATTCCCCATTCAGAAGCTGAGTTTCAGCTTCCGGCCCGCATCCGCGGGCTCCCCGAAAGGTTTCCGGCTCTCCCGGAACGCGGAAACGTCAACACGTCCGTGAGAAAAAGGACAGAGAAAATGTGCCTCTCGAGAGCCGGCACGTCCCGGCCAGTCCGGAAGTCAGAGGCCCTTCACCGCCTCGACCACCGCACCCACCGTGATTCCCAGCTCAGACATCACCGTCCCACCGGGTGCACTGAGGCCGAACCGGTCGATTCCTATCACTCGCCCGTGCGTTCCTACATACTTCCACCACAATCCGGTCACCCCGGCCTCGATGGCCACCCGCTTGCTGCAGGCAGGCGGCAGAACAGAGGCCCGGTAGTCCTCCCCCTGCCGGTCAAATCGCTCCAGACAGGGCATGGATACTACCCGAACACCATCACCCAGCTCCCCGGCGGCCTGCAGGGCAACTTCGACTTCCGACCCACTGGCCAGAACGATGGCCTCCAGCTCCCCTTCCTCCTGCCTGATCACGTAACCACCCCGACAGGTTCCCTCACGCCGCTCACGAACTGGAGTGTCGCTCAGGTTGGGAACCCCCTGCCGGGTCAGGATCAGGGCCGTCGGACCATCCGTCCGAAGCATGGCCGAGGCCCACGCTCCAGCGACCTCTTCAGGGTCGGCCGGGCGAATCACATCCAAATTGGGAATCACGCGCAAACCGCTCACCGTCTCCACCGGCTGGTGGGTGGGACCGTCTTCGCCCACGCCGACTGAGTCGTGGGTGAAGATATAGGTCACCGGCAGCCCCGCGAGTCCCGCCAGACGAATAGCGGGACGCAGGTAGTCGGCAAACACGAGGAAGGTCGCACCACTCGCTCGAAAGATCCCATCATAGGCCAGCCCGTTGCAAATCGAGCCCATGGCATGCTCACGAATACCAAACCAGATGTTGCGCCCTCCCGGGGTTTCCGCTCCGAAGTCACCGCCATCCTTGATATAGTTCTTGGTCGATCCGTAGAGATCGGCTGATCCACTCACCAGGTGGGGCACTTCCTTGGCCAACGCATTAATGACCACGCCTCCCGATCCGCGGGTGGCGTCCTTGTGGTCCGGCGAGAATTCAGGAATGCGGTCCAGCAGGTCACTGGGAGCCGACTTGGAGATTCCCTCCTGCAATTCCTTCGCAAGCTCGGGATTGGCTTCCGTCCACTCGGCGTAGCTCGTTTCCCACGCCGCAAACTCGGCCTTCAATTCCTTGCCTCGTTCCGCAAAAAAGGCACGGGTGCCCTCCGAAACATGAAAGGTTTCCTCCGGAAGACCCAGACCCTGGCGCGCAGCCTCCGCGAACTTGGCCCCCCCTTCACCGTGACCAGCCGCGGTGCCCGCGACCTCCGGGATTCCCTTTCCAATCAGGGTCTTGGCAATGACCACCTTGGGCCTTCCGTTGTCATCGTCCTTGGCCCGCTGAAGTGCTTCCGCCACCGCTCCGAGGTCATGACCGTCAACAGTGACCGCGTCCCACCCAAGCGAATTGAAGTAGCCGGCCGCGTCTTCGCTCTGGGTGACCTCCGCCATCGCATCGAGGGTCACGTCGTTGCTGTCGTAAATCAGAATGAGATTATCGAGGCCATTGTGCCCCGCGAAGGCGATCGCCTCCCGAGCCACCCCTTCCTGCATGCAACCGTCACCAGCGAGGGCCACCACGTGATGATCAAAGAGAGTGTGCTCAGCAGTGTTGAACTTGGCAGCTGCCCGCTTGCCGCTCAGGGCGTAACCCACCGCATTGCCCACTCCCTGTCCGAGGGGGCCGGTGGTTGCTTCCACTCCCGGGGTCTCGTCATATTCGGGATGGCCCGGAGTGATGCTGTGCAATTTCCGGAAATCCTTCACCGCCTGCAGCGGAACATCGAAGCCCGCCAAGTGCAGCCAGCTGTAGAGAAACATTGAGCCATGCCCGGCCGAAAGAAGAAAGCGGTCCCGGTTCAGCCACTTGGGCGCGGCCGGATTATAACGCAACGCCCCACCAAACAACACCGCCCCGATCTCTGCACAACCCAGGGGGAGGCCCAGGTGCCCTGAGGAGCAGGCGTGCACCGCATCAATCGCCAACCCACGGGCCTCGGCAGCCGCCTGGGCGAGCGCCTCACTCGAATTCTCCAAAGTCGCTATGCTCATTGGGCGCGCAGGATTGGGGAACGCGCCACTACGCGCAAGCCGGATTGACGATTTCTGATCCGGGACCCCGACCCGGTGAGTCAAGAAGCACGCGAGAGTCCCTGCCAGCGAGCAACGCGTCGCCCGTTCTCCGGTCTATCCGGAGGTAGATGCTGAACGCTCTCGAATTGAGGCGCGGCCCAGTCCTTTTCCACCCGGAAATCAGCTCACCGCAGTGAGTCGGGGCCCGCGACCACGACGCAAACGAATCAGGATATCCCAAGCCTCTTCCCGTCCGGACTCCGTCAGCAGGAACCTCTTGTGGGAATGCAATCCCTCATCCTCGATCTTCACCAGACGGCGCTTGCCCAGTTTGTCCACCACCGTGGTCGTATTGGCCGGCTTGCGCCCGTAGGAATCGAGAAAGATGTTCAAGCCCTTGGAATCGAGTAGTTCGACCCCCTCCTGATGCTTGCAATACGCCGCCAGAACAACGGCCTCCGGACCTGAAAGAGCCACTTCCTCATTGCCCAGATAATCCCGGATCTCCTTCAATTCCATGGCCGCCGCCCGGTCCCGTTCTTCCTCGGAGCTCCGCGAAACAGCCGCAATCTCCTCCTTGGCGGCCATAATCTTGGAAATCACACCCTGGAAATGGCGCAACTCCGACAGGCTTAGCTGCCAGAGGTCATCCGCCAGATGCTGAAATTGGGAAGGCGCGCTCACGGCGTAAATTTGTCAAAGTTATTCTCTTTTGGCAAGTTTTTGCTAAATTATATTTAAAATCACTGCGATACTGTTCTTCTGTTTCCTGTTCTTTCGCCTATTTTTCTAATATTTAACTAAAGCGAAATATTAAAAATTAGCTGGCAAACTAATTTATTAGGCGTAGAACTGCCTCAGCCCAAAGGGAGGGTCCTCTAAAGGGCCTAAAATACGGGCAAACCCCAGGAACCACGGAAATTCATGAGCTCTTCTGCTGCAAATTCTTCCTCCGAAACCCCGGAATTGATTCCCCTTCCTACCGACCGGGCCCGGGTCACTGAACTGACCGGGGCTGTTCGGGACCTGGGCAATGCTGCTTCCATCAAGAACAACGGCTGCAGCGCCCTTGTGCGCAAGATCCGCACGCTCTTCCCGGAACTGATGCAGTTGCGCGGTGACCACGATGCCACCGTTGAGCTGCGTGACCGGCAGGTGGCGGGCCTCACCCCCTATCTCCTCGGGACGAATGTCCTCGACGGAGACGCGGAAGGCAACAGCGACGACTCGGGTCGGGCCGCCCACGAGAACCCGCTCGATGAAGTGACTCGCCGCATGTGGGAAATCTCGGTTACTGAACAACAAATTGAATCCTTCCGCGCCCAGGAGCAGTCCCTCCGCGATACCATTCTCTCCTCAATCAGTGCAGAGCACCTGCCTCTTATTCGCTGGGCTCTCGCCCAGGCGTGATCGGGCTCTCTCTGAACGCTCTCCAGCTGTCCCACCCGCAAGCTGCGCCTCCCCAGGGCGCAGCTTGTTTTTTCCCCTTTGACCGTTCTATCCGCCCATTCCATGGTGGAAGAACCTCACCCGATGCGCTTCTTCCTGTTTGCCATCTCCTTCGCCCTCGGCATTGCCAGTGGCCTCGTTCAGGCTCAGGAACAACCCTTTCTAAGCACACGGGCCTGGACCAGCAGCGAGGGCCAGACCCTGCGGGCCACCCTCACCCGCGTCACGGCGCGGAGCGTCCTGCTGAAGGTTGCCCGGACAGGCAAGGTCATCGAGATCCCTGTCGAGCGGCTCTCCGCTGCCGACCGGCAGGCCACCGCAGCCTGGCTCAAGGACAACCCCGACGGCCTCGTCCCCCCCCGGCCACCCTACCGCTGGCCGGACCGCTACCGAGGCGAGCAGCAGCCGAAGGTCACCTACGCCCGCTACGACGAGCAGCAACGCGCCCACGTCTTCAGTGCGAGGTATTACAACCTGCTTTCGGATAACAAGCTCAGCGAATCCACCGTCTCGAGGTGCGCGACCGTCTTTGATCTGTCTCTTATACACATCTGACGCTGCCGACGATATGCAGTGTG
>CAWWCX010000152.1:0-8794 GCA_963935445.1 uncultured Roseibacillus sp. | reverse complement strand
TCGCCTCCAGCGATGCCACGAACTTTGCGCCCTTCTCGGTGACGGCGGAGTCCCTTTCGGTGGTCGAGGGTAAGATCTGCATCGAGCTGCCCCCCGACCAGGGAGCCTTCTTCTACCGGTTCCGTATCGAGTAGCGCATCCTGCTTCCTGAACTTTTGCAGGATGTGGCGCGCTACCACACCCGGGGATACGGGGGATGGGATTTACTGCCCGGACACATCAAAGACTTCACCAGCCTGGGAGCGCCGAATCAAATCCATGTAGTGACCGGGCTGCCTACACTCGTGATCCCAGTAGTTAATCATGGCAACGGGTTATGCCGGTGCCCCCGCCCAGGCCGCTCCAGGTAGCGAAAACCAGAATGTCGGATTCACGTGTTTCATTGAGCACCACCTTGAGGACAGTGTCGTCCTTTGCGAGCAGGTCATCGGCGCGAGCTGAACGTTTCTTATTCGAATTCGTACGACTGGCGGGATCCCATCGTGGCGTGGAATGGGATAATGTAACATTGTTGCGGCTCTCGCTCGCGTGCTTCCGGGGCAGGGTCGAGGATGGCCCGGCCTTTGACAACTCCTCAGTCCAATACAGACCCCAGCAGAGGATATCTCGGTTCGGCAGCAGTGGAAGGCTTTCGCCCGCAGCGGGTCCCTGTTACACAAAGAGTGTGTAATTGTAGTTCCCCAGCCTGAATACCAACCGTTAGAGTCTCGCCATGGATCTGACGCAATTTGAGGCAGGACTCAAGGAGCAGGATTGGGAGAACCTCCAACATGGCAGTCATTTCGGGGTGGATTTTGACCTCATCGGCGAACGTCGCTGTCTCGCCGCAACCAAGTGGAACGTCCTCGTCAAGGTCCTGCCTGTCCTCGATGAGAGAACCCTCGCCACGTGGACAGCAAACTTTGAAGACCTCTGCAAAAGATCAAATAACCTGATCCGAGGCAGGTGTTTCCTGCTGTGCCTGCTGGCTGAAAAGATCCCTTCAGAATTGACTGGAAGGCTGCAAGGGGACGAATCTGCACTGTTGGACATTCTCCGCCTCGAGGGCGGTGGGGGCAGCCTGCTCGTTGCAGACCTCGCGGGCCTCCGGGTATACGGTGAGGTGCCCCCCCTTCCCGTCGATGCTCACAAATTCTCAAAGGGCGTGAAGGACCTATTGTCAGACGTAGTGGGCGCTCCGCCAATGCCTGCAGCTGGCCCTCCGCCCCTCCCGGGCTCCACGCCTCCCCCTCTGCCGTGAAGCAGAGCCTCCGCCTGCTTGCCCGCCTTTGTCAGGCGACGGAGGGAATCGTTCCCGCTCTGCTGCTGCTCAGACTACACGACCCGTGGGCGCGGAGAGCCGTCTCGCGGGTCTACTGTCTGGAGGCTCCACGAGATGTTTTCTGTTTCGGGAGATTGAAGATTTCCCCTGCCTGAGAGCGGCGGATCAAATCCATGAAATGGCTGGGGGGCTTCCACTCCCCATCCCAGTAGTAGTCATAGCAACGGTTTATGCCGGTCCCCTCCCCCAGGTCATTCCATGTGGCTAAAACAAGGATGTCGGAATCACGCGTCTCATTCAGAACCAGCTTGAGGATTCTGTCATCCTTGACCAGCAGGTCGTCATCCCGCGCCAGCCGCTCCCTGTTTGAATTCGAGCGACTGACCGGATCCCAACGAGGCATGCAATGGGACAGCGTAAGATTGTGACGCCTTTCACTAGCATGCTTTCCGGGGTGGTCATGGGTATACCATTCGAAGTGGGACTCGGAAACCTGTTTCATGGCAGGACCAAAGTTGAATGCGGCATCCACGGCAACCCATGGCTGAACCCCAAACTCCCTGTAGAACAGGTCCTTCATCACGGGAAGGACCCGGTGGAAGTTTTCCCGGTTCTGGAGGGTGTTGCTGTTGTAAAAATAAATCATGGGCCGCTTGTTGACGAGATACCAGTGATCACGCGGAACAGCGTTGAAGAAGGGGCGCCACTTTGCCTCGTAGAGCAACCGGGCGGTAGCCTCAGCGTCCACGCAATCCGGCTGCTGCTCCCAGAATGGGCCAAACCAAGGCTGTCCCCATGTCCAGGTGTCGTCAAACAGGCCGAGTTTGATAACATTTTCGCCATACTCGCCCTTGAGGCGCTGCAGCGCCATACGCAGGGGTTCCAACCCTCCTTTCTCGAGATCAGGCCCATACACATTCAGCAGTGCGAAATCCAAGCCTGCATAACGCGCATCCTGCATTTCACGATACCAGAAGCCGGCATTTTGAGGATGGTACCATCCATTCTTTGCCCGGTGAGGCGATCCGCTGCTGAATTCATAAAGCGGGTCAGGCAAAAACATCCCCGGAACATGATTGTTCGCCCAGCCGGGGCCTCCATTGGGAGCATCAGGACTCGTGAAGAAGAACATGAAAACGGCTCCAATATCCCGGCGCAGGATTTTTCCCGAAAATGGGTCAAGAGCGACCTGTTGCGTCCAGGGGTCGGAGTAAATCCATTCCGGCTTCACGCCTGCCTCCCGTGCCAGGGTGATTGCCAGGTCAATCCGCCGAGGCATTCTTTTCGTCCCCAAGACGGTCTTATACCGTTTCACCAGTTCTGCTGAGGCCCGTTCTCCCGTCAGTTGCTTCCACAGAGATTGAATAAATCTTTCCGGACCCTGTCCCAGGTTGACGTCAACACGATTAGTCGCAGACAGCGCTCCGGGTTCCACTTCGGGCTTCAAGACGAAGAGACCCGGGTGGCCGGCCCCGGGATCAGCGATTTCCAAGTTCCCCGTGGCCCGCTCTTTACAACCGGTCATGCACAGCGTTGCGATGAGGAGCGGGAGGGCATGTCGCATCACGGATTCCACGCCCAGGTGTAAGACAGAGCCGAGAAGAAGCCCGCCGTTCGGGACGCAACAGGACTTCTTCGGAAGAGAGCGATCACTATCCATGCTCAACGAGGGCGTAGAATACTCCCCTTCCCATCCAGCACCAGAATCTTTACCCAAGGCAGTCCCTCCCTTGCCACAGGCCGCCTTTGGCAAACCTCCTGATTGACGTGGAGAGCGCATCATAACAATGAGCTTGGGACTGGCGAGCGAGGCTCTTGTCTCGCTCGGACTGGATGAATCCCCGAAAATTGCGCCGCTGCTTCCACCTTAAGTGCAGGCCATCTTTGATGAGATCAAAGCGCGCATGCCGTAAAAGTGTCGAAACACAATGACCGCTACGCTCTGCAGTGTTAGGCTCGCCGTGCCTGAAGCGCATGTAATGCTGCCCTCGCCAGCCAGCAGCGATGCTTCTCCCCAGAGGTCGCCAAGTGCGGCCGCCAACCAATATGTTCCCATGACCAGACCCCTCGTTCTTTCCGCTCTGCTTATCTCCATCGGAACTCTGGGCCTCGGTGCCGAACGGCCATCCAAACCCAATATCGTCATCATGATGGCCGACGACATGGGTATGGGGGACACCAGTGCCTACCTGGGAAAGACCCTGGGTCCAAATGCGAGGCCTATTGCCAAAACCCTCCGTACCCCCCACCTCGAGGCCTTTGCCCGGAACGCCATGGTCTTCACCGATGCCTATGCCCCTGCTTCGATGTGCAGCTCTACCCGGTATTCCCTGCTCACGGGCCGATTCGCACACCGGGCATACCTGAAAAAGCAGGGCTGGCTGCCCCATGGCCCAAACCCTCCCATGATCCAGAGGGGCTGCCCAACTCTGCCCGAAATGCTGCGCGGCAACGGATACACCACCGCAGGAATCGGGAAATACCACGTCGGAATAGCTCTTCAAGACAGCTACGGGGCCATTGCTGACGAACACGATTTCAGCGACGTCGATTTTTCGAAGCCCTTTGTCGATGGACCAATCCATCACGGGTTCGACGAATATTTTGGCGTCACCGGCAATACCGAGGACCCTCTCGATTTCGAACCTCGGAATTACCTCCGGAACGGAGGGTGGGCCTTCAGGGATGGCTCCAGAATGATTCGAATCGGCATGGGAAATCGAGCCGGGCGCGTTCTGGCAGCCCCCGACTGGGATCTCACCCGGCTTGGTGCTGATTATCTGCAGGAAGCACAGGCCTTTCTGGACCGCCAGTCCCGCAAGCGAAAACCCTTCTTTCTCTACTACGTTCCAAATGCCAATCACTACCAACGGCACCCGGGAGGAGACTATGCGGTCCCTGAACACATCGCCGGCCACCCGGTTCGAGGTCAAAGTCGCTACTCCGACGGAACTCCTGCCGGGCCTCGCGAAGACATGATCCTCGAAAACGATCTGGCCTTCGGTGAGATTCTCCGGGCCCTTCGTGATACGGATGACCCCCGATGGCCGGGACACAAGCTCATCGACAACACCCTCATTATCTTTACCAGTGATAACGGACCGAATGTTGGTGACAACCTCCGCACCAATCAGGAAAGCGGCGGTTTGAGAAGCAAGAAGGCGAAGATATGGGAAGGCGGTATCCGGGTTCCTTTCCTGGCCTACTGGAAGGCCCGGATCGAAGGAGGGGGCATCAACCGGCAGGTCTGTTCGCTGACAGACCTCTATGCCACCCTGGCGACTCTGGTCGGCCATGCGCTCACACCATTCGAAGCACACGACAGTCACGACTGCCTTGACTGGTGGCTTGGAGCGGCCCGAGGGCGGGACGAAAGACCTCGCGTGTTCTTCTGCCACCTTGGACCGCCCTTCTCGAATGACGTCCTCGCAATCCGAAAGGGTGCCGACAAGGTTCTTGTCGACGGCGGACTGGCCTTGCCCACGGCCCGGAACGGAAGCCGGGGAGCGTCCGTTCCAATCGCTTTTTATGACCTGACCGCCAACCCCTACGAAGACGGTGAGGGGATTCCGGAATCCCACGCCGAGAGGGCGGCGGAGCTAGCCTCGGAACTGTTGCGAATACACAATAGAGGGCATGCTAGGGACCTCCGCCTCGAGGACGAGGCCGCTCTTATCCTCGACGACGGCTGGCACAATCTCCGCAATGATCTCAACGGGTTCGTGGGTTTCGAATTTCGACTCCGGGAGGATCGGGCTGTGACCCACCTCGGACTCTGGGATGACCACCACAAGGATGCCCCGGCGCGCCCGGCTCGTAACGTTCCCACTGCGTTTGACAGGGATCATCCCGGGCTGGGCGGGGGCAAGCGGGGTGTAATCCGTGCCCCGCATACGATTTGTCTGCAGGAGGTTCTACAATCCGGCCTGCCGAGGACCCTGGCCGAATTGGAAATGCCTGCTGGAAACCCGGGAGAATGGGAAAATGAGTTTCGTTATCTCGCCCTCCCAGCACCGACCTGCCTGAAAGAGGGCCGGGCCTACCGGCTCACGATGTCGACTTCGGCAGGAGATGGAGACCATTTTCGCGATCCCGTTGCCTTCGATGGGCTTTCACCGCAGATCCATCCATCGGTTGAGATCATTCGTAGTGTCCTGGTTCGCGGGACCAAGGCCTCTGCAATACCAGGGACCGGGGATATGAATGCCTCCTATTCGGCTCACCGTCTGCCGGTGGGACCTACCCTCCGGTTTGAAAAAATGGCCCGATAAAACTGGCGCTCAGGAAGCCCTTCCACGTCTCCAGAGGCCTTCATCCCGCCGGGCCAGCCTATGAAACAAGGCCCTTCGCTCCCCAGCTCTTGCAGAACGGGCCCTTGTTTCCCGAGCCTTGGTCCGCGACAAAACAATGCCGCTGCATTTTTTTCTGAGATTCAGCTCGTCCAATTTGTCTGGGGAGTGCCATAGGTTCGGCATGCTCACCTGAGGGTTCAGTTCCCGGGGAGGCGGATAGGCACCTCACAAAACGTGAGTGCCGCAAGGTTGCTGGTGCCCCGGATGATCGCCGCATTCTGGTTCCAGTGGCCACTCCTGACATAGGTCAGGCTTCTTGCTGCCGAGGTCCCGGCCAGCTTCAGGATGATGACTCTGCCAGAGCCGCGAATCCCGGTCAGGCCCGTGCTCTCGTCATCAAGGGAAAACTGCCCGGCAACCGTGTCGTCCCAGGTCACCTCCTGATCGAATGTCAGTCTGATTTCGTCCCTCCTCGCACTGGTGTAGGAGACCCTCTGGATATTCGGGGGGGCGACGGCCTCCCCCGGTTCGATGCCGTAGTTGTATTGATTGACAAGGGGAAACAACTGCCGCGCCATCGCTGCATAACCTTCGGGCAGGTAGTGACACCCACCACCCGGGCGAATGCCGAGGGTCGACATGACGCTCATGTTGGAGAACTGTCCGGGCAACTGCCGCTGCCTCTCCCGCAAGCGGTCGCTTTCCACCGTGCGCCCTCCACAGGCTCCCGGCCAGATCTGGTGAATGTAATAGTGTCTGATATTCGGGTAGTCCTGCTTCCAGTCCGCGGCCATACGGATGAAGTAATCTTCATAATTCACCCAGCCGAAGGTTCCGGTCGCCCCGGATTCGCCCTGATCGTTTTCTCCCTGGTGCCAGAGAACAGCCCGCACTCCGTGGGTTAGCCTTGCCTGCCGCAGCCGCCACAAAAGGCGACCGTAGATTGTCGAGACATCGGTGGGATCTGCATCATTGCGTTGATGCTGGTCAATCCGTGTCCCGCCCTGAGCACCATTCATGAAACAAATGGGAATCCTGTGCCTTTCGATCAGAAGCCTGCCCAACTCAACACCCCAGTAACCAATCTGGAAATGGTGATGGTTTTCCCCTCCGTTGAAGGAGAGGGCCTTTCCCCACACCGCATCCCGGGCCCGTTCCCTGTTCGTGCTTGGCGTTCCGAAACTACGCAGCCACCGACTCCTGTACGGATGCACAATGCGCTTATCGGTCCACGCTTCCGCATTGGACTGCCCTTGAATGACAAATACATCACCGCAGACCAGATCATCAGCCTTTTCCAGGATTGTTTCCCGCCCCCCCCGGACGACCCCGAATTCCGTGCGATAGGCGACCAGACCCGCCTGCAGTCTGGCGGACAACTCATATTTCTTATCGGCGCCGATCTTCTGGTGCTGCGTATCGAGAAGTGTTTCTCCGGTATAGACCCTCACGAATACCGAGTCGGCGGATTCGCTGAGCGTTCCCCGGCAGTGCAGTGTCCCATATCCCTTGTCGTCACGGGGATAGAACTGGTGGCTCACCGGTCTCTCATCGGTATCGGGCGGGCGCAATACCCAGCGCTCTTCCCGGTCCTCTACAACGGCGATCCGGACCGTCTGGGAGACCGCCTCACCACCATTGTCGATCGAAAGCTCGATCGACAGGGTGCCACTGTTCTGGGCCCTCAACAATCTGAGCGTTCCGTCCCCTTCCTCATGAACGGTGGCCAAGCCCGAGATCTTCCAGTTGTAGTTCAGGCTTCCAGCGCCAGCAGCCTGCATCTCCTCCAAGTTGGAAAACGAGGGCCTGATCTCCACTGCATCCCGGCCATTCCAACCCTTGGGAGCGTCCAGGGTGTAAACCGGATCCGGAATGCTCTCCTGAATCGAAATTGGTATCGTCCGGGTCTTTACTCCGGAGGCAACGACCACCTTGAACTGCAACGCGACCGTTTTATTTTCAGCAACCCTGCCCGCGTGGAAGGTGTAGTTGAGGCGATCAACGGCCAGAATCTCCTCCTCTGCGCCATCCTGCAGAACCCAGTAGACCTTTCTTCCGCCCCCTGCTCGTCCAGACAAGGTGAGCGACTCTCCCTCCTTCATGCTCAGGCGGGAATGGGAGACCGAGAAAGCCTCCCCATTTGCTACCAGCGGCCCGACCAGCCTCTGCAGCGGTTTCTGATTCTCAAAACACAGGGTCAGCCAGTGATCCGACCGTGCCACCGATTCGAAGCGCACCTCATCAAGAGTGCCATTGAAAGGCCCACGGCCATTTCCATGATCACCAAGATCCACGGGAGTCGAGACCGGGGTCTTCAGTGTGCCCAGCCGGGTTACGGGAACACCGTTGTTATTGATTGTATCCTTGTGAACCCCATTGACGTAGAAGCGGACCATGTCGCGGGAAATGCTCAGCGCGACATGGCTCCATTCCCCAACCGGGAGCTGCCTGGCACACCGGGGATCAAAACCATACAGATGGAAACGAGGCTGCCCTCGGCCGGTCATGGTCAGGTAAGACAGCCCCATGTGCGGCTTCTGACCCCTTTCCGGCTCGCCCCACCCCCCAACCGTGGCCTGGGCCCAGTTGCGGCCCTCGAAGCTCTTGGGCCGGACCCAGGCCGAGATCGTCCGGTCTTCATTCCCTGAGGGCATGCAGGTCACCCGGCGATCCGGCTTGCCTCCGGCCGGGCGGATCACCAGAAGCTTGTCAGCCCCGAATTCCCTGGCCCCGCCTATCATGCCTTCAGCATCGGCCGTGGGCTTGTCCGGCCTGTTGAAGCCGTCAAGATTGTTGGAAGTGGAATCCTCCAGGTTCTCCCCCAGGTGCCAGACCCCGGCAAAGCCTTCATCGGTGGAGAACACCCGTTCCCCGCGACCTTCGGTGGACACCTTCGCATTACCCCAATGCATCCTGATCGCCTGCTGGTCATTGCCTTTGATCCTTGGGATGCGCACCCAGACAGCAGCGTTGCCTTCGGCGGGATCCCAGGACTCGATTTGGTATGCCAGTGGGTTCCCATTCGAAGAAAAGCGGACGTCTTCCCCGCGAGGATCCGCTTGACTGAAATCAAAAAAATCCCGGTCCAGCCGGACAAGCAGGGGAAAGTTTTCCTCGAGGGCCGAGGCGGGCAGGTCCGCTCCCTCTGGGGTCGTCACAAGGTAGAGCGAGCCCGCGTGGTTCCAATCCTCGTATTGAGCTGAAGCACGGGGAAGCAACCCGATGCACAACAGGATGAGAG
>CAWWCX010000151.1:0-8836 GCA_963935445.1 uncultured Roseibacillus sp. | reverse complement strand
CGAGGCGTCCACGGAACCTCCCATCTTGAAATACCCCCTGGGACGATACTGAAACGTCCCCCGGTGAGGTTGCTTGATCTTGTAATTCTCACGCCATTCCCCCACCGCGTCGAAATTCTCCAGAGCAAAGCCATAAGGGTCGATGCTCCTGTGGCAGGCGTAGCACGCCTTGCTCTTCTTGTGCTGCTCGATCTGTTCCTTGAGCGTATCGGCGTGGTCATGCTCAGGCTCAAGAGCTGGAACACTCTCGGGCGGCGGTGACAACGGCGTCCCCACGATGTTCTTGGAAACCCAGGCGCCCCGTAGAATTGGCGAAGTATCAAAACCATCGGTGGTTACCTTGAGTATGCTCCCCATCGTCATGAGCCCGCCACGGGGACTTTCGGGTGGGAGGCTCACCTTGCGCATCTCCTGCCCCACCACACCGGCGATTCCGTAGTGCCGTGCCAGGCGCTGGTTGAGAAAAGAGAATTCGGAATCAATCAGATGCCCCGCGGACAGGTTCTCCTGGATGAGGTGCTGGATATAACTCCGTGTCTCGATCGGCAGGTAATGATTCATGAGATCATCAAAGAGAGGATAGAGTTTCAGCGAGGGCGTCACCCTGTTCAGCCCGCGCAGGTTCAGCCACTGGTCGCTGAAGGAGCGGATCATTCGTTCACTGCGTCTATCTGCCAGCATCCGGGCAATCTGCCCCCGCAAGGCCTCACCCCTGAGTCCGTCGGATGCTGCGAGGGTCAGAAGCTCTTCATCCGGAACCGAGAGCCACAGGATCCGCGCGAGGTCTGCCGCCATAGCGTATGACGGATTGGAGTGCTCCCCTGGTGCCATCAGGAACCTCGGCGAACAGAGCAACGCCTTTATCCCAAGTTTCGCAGCCTGCGCGAAGTCGCCGCCCCCGATACCACTCAACGCAGCCCCAAGGTAGGGAGCCAGCTCTTCATCGCCGAGCTTCGAGGAAAAGGCACGCTCAGCAAACCGACGGATCACCCGCTTCAAATCCTCCGGCGACCGGGATGAAACCAGGACACGAGAGTTCACAACCGGCTCCGCGATCTGCGTGATCACATCCAGCTTCCCCACCGAGGCAATCGACTTGTTGTCCAGCTGCACCGAGTCGGTGACCAGAAACTTGATGAAGCGGCTCGTGGTCTCTTTCGGAAAGATAATAGGCTGTTCGTTCGCGAGGCGCACGTCGAGTCCCCCACTGATGACTTTCTCTCCCCATGACTTTCCGTCATCCGAAAAGTAGATCTCGTAGGCCTTCACGAGGCCGTTCCCATTGCCTCCCGTCCAGGTCGCAAACGACAGTCCCTCGATCTTTGCGCCCCCCGGGTTCTCAAAAACCACGTAGTGCGGCGGTTTCGCCACGGTCGGCGAGAAGCGCGTGTGCCAGAAGGAGAGGCTGGATCCGTCCTGCATCTTCTCCTTCTCCATTCCTTTCTGAAAACTGCTCACCGTGACCATGCCACCAATACGCTGCAGATTCGTTTGAAACCCGGCATTCTCACGAGTGCCCCTTGCCCCTGCCCGCAGCGGCAGGCCATCAAACACCCTCTTGTAGGAGGTCGGCGGCCAGGAATCCAGCAACGGGCCACGCGCCTTCATCTGCTTGATATAGATTCCCTCCTGCGGATCTCTGCTGCGGAAGTTGTGCCTTGAATAGCAGTGTACGGAAACGTGTTCCCCCGGCCTCAGGAACGCCCGAATGGTGTGTGGCTTCACCTCACGATCGCCCACCGAAATCACACCAACCAAACGCTGTGGCTGCGGCCGGTCGTCCGCGTAATAGTATTTTCCGGCATGCACCTGCAGACTGAGGTCCTCAGCAATCTTTGCCACCTTGCCCGCATGGAAGGTCAATTCATACCAACCCACCACCGGCGGATCAAAGTTGTCGATGAAGAACGAATAGCTGTTTCCGTTGTTCGCCCGCGTCCACGAGAAGAGCGTTCCCTCTTTATACGGACGGTGGTAGATCCGATAACTCTCATGGCTGTCCCGGATCTTGTTCGTCACCCATCGCTGCTCCTCGGGAAACCCATTATCCGGAAAGGCGGCTTCGAGCATTTCATCCGCGATTGAGAAGTAGGAAGTCAGCATCTCCCTGCTCAACTGGATTCGCCGGTCCGAGTCAAAATCGTTCGTCCCGCGGTCTTCCACAATCCGGTCCGCCAAATCAAGATCCGTTCCCAGAAGGTCATTAAGCGAATGCACAAACTCATGCCGGCTGATCCTGCGAAATGATTTCGGTTCGTCACCATCGTGGTGATTCGCCAGCCAGTTCAGGAGGACCTTCTTTTCTGCAGCGCTCGGCTGCTTCTTCTCTCCCGGGGGCATCTTTCCGGCGAGGAGATTCTCGAACGGCAGCCTCCCGTCGAAGTGCCCCTTTTCAAGGGCGCTCTCGAGACTGAAATCGCCCTTCTTCGAAACATCGTCGTGACAGTCAAAGCAGTAACGCTCGAGCAACTCGACAGCCTGCTCCTCGTCCTTCGCACCAGCAACCCAGGGAACCACCACCCCGGCCGCCAGTGCGAGACTCCGCACGATCCGGCGCTGACGCAAGCCTGCCATCACCTGCCTGAACTCTGATACTTGTCGAACCAACTCTGCACCTTCAGCCCGGGATGCTGATCCACCGGAATCATTCCGGCCAGCTTCTTCTTCGTTTCCCCGTGCCTGGGGTCCTTCGCGAGGTTGACCCACTCGTTCGGATCGGCCCGGTGATCGTAAAGCTCCTCAGACCCGTCCTCATAGCGAATGTAGCGCCATCGCTCGGTCCGGATCGCGGTGTTTCCTTCACCATACGAGGAAATCGCCGGCGGCCTCGCCTTTTCCGGATCAGCAAGCTGCGGTTTGACCGAGGTCCCATCCAGCCACTCCGGGGTCTCTAAACCCGCAAGATCTATGAGTGATGGATAGACATCAATCAGGCTCACCGGCTGGGTGCAGCGTGCTCCGGCCGCCACTCCGGGGCCACGTATCATGAAGGGAATGCGAGTGGTTTGCTCCCAAATCGCGCCCTTGCACCAGTGCTTCTTCTCGCCGAGGTGCCAACCATGATCACTCACCAGCATGATGAACGTCTCCCGTCCCCGCGGGTTATTCTTCAGGCGCGCAAGGAATCTCCCGATCTGCGCGTCAACGAAGGCCACGGACGCCTGATAGGCGCGGATCGTCCTGTCCCACTCCCTGTTCTCAACGATGTACTCGTGATCACTGAGCCCCTTGTGCATCGGCTTGTGGGCATGGCTCCGTGCCAGCTTCCGCGCAAACTCCGGCATGTCATCCCAGTCGTCCCCACCCTTCGGCTCCGCAGGGCGCCTGATGGAGTCCAGGGGAAACTGGTCAAACCACGGTTTCGGCACCTGCAGGGGACGATGAGGCCGATAGAAACCGACCGACATGAAGAGCGGCTTCTCGGTGACGTTCTCCCACTGCTCAATCGCCCAGCTCGCCACCTTGTAATCGCTCATCTCCTTGTCTGCGACGTCGAGCGCGTAGCCATCATTGGGCGCTCTCATCGCATTGAAGTTGTCCTTCCCCCTGGGCGGCTTCGGATCACGGGGCCTGCCGAACAGGACGTCGCCGGACTTCCCCGGTGTGCCATGAAAGACCTTTCCCCCACTGACCACCCGGTACCCATGGTCCATGAAGAAACGCTGCATGCTTGGTGTTTTGATCACCTTCTCCGACTTACCCCGCGCGTTGAAATAGGTTCCCGTGTTGAAGGGTTGGATTCCAAAATTCAGGCTCGTTCGCGACGGCCGGCACTGCGGTGAATTGCAATACGCCTGCGGAAAGAGCATCCCGCTTGCAGCAAGCCTGTCGATGTTCGGGGACCTTGCATCCGGGTGACCCCCGAGACAGCCCAGCCAGTCGTTGAGGTCGTCCACGATGATGAAAACGATATCCGGTCGTTGTCCCGCTGAATTCTCCTCCTTCGCGACACTCGACACGAGCGCCATCGCCAGAAAAACGATCACGAACATGGGACGGGGCTGTATCATACTCATCGTATTACTTCCGGTAGAACTGCTCGCTGCGAACCACGGCCTGGATGAACGCCCGCACCGAGTAGTCCTCTTGTTGTTCGCTGCCCCCGCTCAACGACGACTGCACTTTCTGATAATTCATAATCTCGGGATTTTATCACTAACAGTCTTCTTTAGTGCCCTGCTGTGCGATTTCTGTTCCCTCAGCCCCGGACCGCAATAAATTGGCCCCGCCGTGCGGAACAAACTCCCGACACTCAGTAAAATGCAGGATACCGTCAAAAAGTTTACCCTGATGACAATGACCTGCCTTCTCCCAGCCTTCGCCGGGGCGCAAACCGTCACCTTCCGGGTAGACATGTCGGTTCAAATGGCAATCGGGCGCTACGACCCCGCCAGCGATCTCCTCCAGGTCCGGGGCCCCTTCAATGGCTGGGGTGGAACCCAGCTCACCCTCGTCAACGGAAGCAACTCCATTTACGGGGCTGAGATTGACATCTTCGAAGCGGAAGGCAGCCAACTCGATTACAAGTTCCTTATCGGGAGCGCCACATCCGGCGACCTCTGGGAAGGCGACGTCGGCCCGGGTGACCAGGGCAATCGCAGGTTCACCTACGAAGCAGGAGGACAGCTTCTTGAAACGGTCTTTTTTGATAATCTCGACACCAATCCTGGCGGGGGAGTCGAGGTGACCTTTCAGGTAAACATGGCCCTGCTTATTCAAGACGGGCTCTTTCTCCCGGAATTTGACTGGCTGGAAGCACGGGGCTCCTTCAACAATTGGTCTCCGGGATTTGAACTTGCACCCGCTTCGGAGGGATCCTCCATCTACACGGGCACTGCCATGATCAACTCCTTCGCCCCCGGCAGCGCGGTCGAATACAAGTATATCTACAATGGTGGGCAGTGGGAAAACGGCAGGAATCGCACGTTTGTAATCGCTCAACGGGACTCACAGGCACTTCCCATCCGCTACTTCAACGACGTCGGTCCGGAATCCAACCTCTCCTCGGATACGGAAATAATGATCACCGTAGACATGAGCAGCGCTCTCACCCTCGATGGGACGCCCTTCAACCCAGGAACGGACAGCGTCTACATTAATGGAGAATTCGCCGGCTTTACGTGGTGGGGGTGGCCCTTCCCTCCTGATCGCTTCGAGCTTCGCGACAACGGTGCTGCAGAGTCGGGGGATCTCATCGCAGGGGATGGCATTTACAGCATCAGGATCGACGCCGTTGCCGGTCAGTCGCGGAAGATTGAATACAAGTTCTCCATCAACGGTGCGGACAACGAAGCCGGATTTCAGGATAATCATATTCGCTACATCCGCGAGACTGGAAGGTATGCCCTGCCTGCCGATCAATTCGGCGACATGGTCCGCGAACCTGAGATTCTCCCCGCAAGCCTCGAATCACCCACCATTTCGAGCCCTCTCAACGGCATGGTTACGCTGCGGTGGGAGAACAGGGATGCCGTCCTGCAACACTCACCCAGCCTGGCACCGGGGTCGTGGAAGAACGTCCCCGGCTCCCAGGGCGCCAACGAAATGAATTTCCGAGTGACCGAACGGACACGGAACTACTTCAGATTGGCAGCTCCCTGAAGGAACCCCGCTCCGGAAGCCGCAGGCGTGCCGGACAACCCTCTCATCCACCCCCTTCAGGCGAGAATTTCCTTCACGACCCGGCCGTGCACGTTGGTCAGGCGCCTTTCGATACCATTGTGGTAGAAGGTCAGCCGTTCGTGATCAATTCCCAGCAGGTGCAGCACGGTGGCGTGAAAATCATGCCAGGTGACAGGATGCTCCGCTGCTTTCCAGCCGATCTCGTCAGTGGCGCCGTGAGCGATTCCCGGCTGCATTCCCGCTCCTGCCATCCACACTGAAAACCCACTCTTGTTGTGATCCCGGCCGGCCCCGACCTTTCCTTTCTCTGACTCCGAGAAAGGCGTCCGCCCAAACTCGGTGGTAAAAAGAACCAGCGTCTCCTCCAGCATTCCCCGGCGGCTGAGATCCTCGAGAAGAGCGGCCACCGGCTGGTCGATACGTTCCGCCTCTGCCCCGTGGTTCTTGACTACATCGCCATGCGCATCCCAGCTCAGGCGCGGGCTCCCACCGATCGGCCCCCCGGAAAACACCTGCACGAATCGCACTCCCCGCTCAAGGAGCCGACGCGCCATCAGGCAACGCTTGCCACAGTCATCCGTAAGCCCCTCCCCGATTCCGTACATCTTCCTTGTTGCCTCGGACTCCCCGCTGGTGTCAGCCACCTCTGGAATCGACAATTGCATGCGGGCGGCCAGTTCGTAACTCCGAATACGGGCGGCCAGGACATCATCAAGCCCCGTCCGCTCCCGGTGCTTCTCATTCAATTGGGCCAGCACACGACGAGTTGCAAACTCCTCTGCCGCAGGGATCGAACGGGAGGGGAAAAGATCCCGCACGGGGCGATCGCCGCCGGCAAACCGCACGCCCTGGTATTGAGCGGACAGAAATCCATTGGACCAGTTGGAAGCGCCGCCATTCGGGTCCCCCCGCCCATCCGGCAGCACGACGTAGGCCGGAAGCGATTCGGTGTCATTCCCGAGACCATAGGAAATCCAGCTTCCCATGCTGGGAAAGCCATTAAACTCAAATCCGCTGTTCTCAAAAAAGAGCGCCGGAGTGTGATTCGCGGACTGGGAAACCATCGAGCGGATCACCGTGAGCTTGTCAGCCTGCCTTGAAATATGAGGGAACAGGTCCGAGATCAGGAGCCCACTCACACCCCGGGAACGGAACTCCCAGTCGTTCTTCCGCAGGGGGCCCACCTTGCCGAAAAAGATATCAGGCTTATGTGCCAGCTGAGGCTCCTGTCCATGCCTCTTCAGCAGCTCCGGTTTGAAATCGAAGGAGTCCACGTGACTCATTCCACCCACGAGGCAGATGTGCACCACCTGCCTGGCCTTTGGAACATGATGCCGTGGCACGCCGAGAACAGCTCCGGCAGAGTCCTTCGCGAGCAATGTCGCAAGGGCCGTGGCCCCCACTCCCCGGACACTCCAGTCCAGGAAATCCCGACGTGGTTGAACAGGAAACTCCATTTCAGTCGAGGACTACAAATTCATTGCTGTTGAGCAAAACGCGCCCCAGCGCCGCAAGCCCATGTTCGGAGGCCACCTCCTCGCCAAGGCGCAACTCGTCACCCCCGGGTGCCCGACCATACGCCAGTTCGAAACAACGTTCCACCTGCTTGCGCAGATTTCCGTTTTCCTCTCTTTCGGCCCTCTGTGCAACTCCCCTCGCCATCCGCACCGCGAAGTCGTTATTCAGCAAGGCGAGGGCCTGCAGTGGGGTGGTGGTCACCGAGCGCTTGGGTGCTGTGGTGGAAGGATCGGGGCAGTCAAAGGCCTCGAGGATTGCACTCCGTCGCCCACGAGGGCTGAACCGGTAGATGGTCCGGCGATTCAGGTTGGGGTCCCCATCCTTGTCAAAAGGGAAGTAATACATCGTCCCATTGTTGTTATGGAGTGTCACGTCCCGGAATCCGGGGCCTCCCCTCTGTTCGTTGAGCAACCCGGAAACCTTCAGCATCGCATCCCGCAGGCTCTCCGCATCAAGCCGCACCGGAGACCGCCGCCAGAGCAGTCGATTCCCGGAATCCACCCGCATCCCATGTTCAGTCGGTCTTGACGACTGCCTGTAGGCACGGGAGGTGACCATCAGACGATGCATGTGCTTGAGCCTGTAGCCACTGCTACGCAACTCTCCTGCCAGCCAGTCCAGCAGGCGCGGATGGCTCGGCTTTCCACCGCTGAATCCGAGATCGTTCGGCGTCACAACCAGGCCCTGCCCGAAATGCAGATGCCAGAGACGGTTCGCCATCACCCGGGGAAACAGGGGGTTATTGGAAGCCGTGATCCAGTCCGCCAGCTTCCTTCGCCGGTCCGCATCGGGCGCATTGACGGCGAGGCCGAAATCCGCGGCAGGGCCCTTCACGGCAACCACTCCTCCCGGGGAGACCGGTTCCATTCGCTTGAGGGCATGTCCACGGTCCAGCACATACGCGGTTCCGGGATGGCTGTCTGACCTCACCGTGTAAATCTTTCGCTTGCTTCCCTGTATGCTCTTCACTTCCTCGCGAAGCCGTGTGGCCTCCGCCCGGAGGCTCAACCATTCTTCGCGCACCTCCCGCCCCACGGAAGCAAGCCACTCCTTCTCGGGGACAAAATTGCTCTCCACCCCCGCCGAGGCGGCCACCGCATCCGGAGTCAGCGCCCGGGTGTATAACTGCGCACGCAGGATCTTACCCCGGAGCAACGTTCCCGCGCCTGCCTCTGTCCCATGGCGCAGACCAAAGACGAGGTGCGCCTCCCCCTTGGCAAACGGCTGGAGCTTGGCTCGGTAGGCCTTGTCGTAGGGGACCCCGTTGCGATAGCGCGTGATCGTTCCGTCATTTCGGTAGACGATCGCCACATGGACCGCACCCTTGTGCGCTTCCGCCTCCGGCGGACCACCATGCACCTCGGAACGCTCGAACCGGTTGCTACCCGCCATCCACGACTTTGCCGTTCGCTCTCCGAACACAATCGCATCGAACGTGTTACCGTCATTCGTCTGGAGGCTGATCACCCCGCCACCCTTCTGCTCCAGGGTGTCGAGGAGAACCCATGCCTCCAGCGTCTTTTCCCCGACGTCGGCTTCCAGCGCCTCTGTTCTCACAAAACCACTTGAGCCATCGAGCACCAGCATCCCACCTTCAACCCGTGCACCTCCCACCGCTGTTCCATGCAACCCTCCCACGCTGTCCTTAAGGTCGCCCTCAAACTCCCAGCGTGCATACGGCTGTGGCAGGGCGGCC